>JAZRNJ010000105.1:0-3085 GCA_045648125.1 Acutalibacteraceae bacterium | reverse complement strand
CTGCAGGACAGGAGAACCAGGAATATGGAGATTAAGAGAATAATCTTTTCCAAACAACAAAGCGGAGATGTTTGATTAGAAACATCTCCGCTGATTTTTTGTTCGATGCAAAAAAACAAAAGCACCGTTTTTACGGTGCTTAAGTTGGTGGGTGAGGGTGGATTCGAACCACCGAAGTCAGTGACGACAGATTTACAGTCTGTTCCCTTTGGCCGCTCGGGAACTCACCCACATGTTAATTTTTAGGCATAAAAGTGGAGCTGGTGGACGGACTCGAACCCCCGACCTGCTGATTACAAATCAGCTGCTCTACCAACTGAGCTACACCAGCAACTTCAACGCTCGATTAATATACCATACTTTTTCGCAAATGTCAACACTTTTTTCAAAATTTTTTTAATTTTTTTCAAAAAATTTTTTATTCGGCGAAAAATGCCACTTCTTCAAAGGTTTTTCTTACCTTATTTCTGAGTTTTTCGCTTTCGGCATAGCCTACTGCAATAACGAGTTTTATTTTCTTTCCTTTTGGTAAAGAAAGTGCCTTTATAATCTTTTTGTCATCGAACATTCCGAGAATACAGGTTGAGAGTCCCTGAGCAGTTGCTTCGTAGCAGATGTGTGATGTTGCAATGCCGATGTCAATTTCCTGAAATGCAGTTTCCTGAAGAACAGAACCTACCTTTGCTGTGAAGTTTGCTTTTTCCTGACAGACAATAATAAATGCACCTGCTTTTTCAGCAAATTTATTCATGCCGATTTTCTGAACTGCCTTTGCCACTTCGGGAAGAAGTTCTTTTTTGTTGACTACAACAAAACTCCACGGTTGAGAATTACATGCTGACGGTGCAAGACGTGCAGCCTCAATGCAGTTGATGAGTTTTTCCTTTTCAACTTCCTTTTCAAGGAAACGACGGCAACTTTCTCTTTTGTTTACTAAATCAAGAAACATAAATTTTCACCTCGTAATTATTATACCCGTCTTACGTTTATATGTCAAATACAGGTGAATAATACTTGTAATGAAAAATTACGGAGGAATTATGAAACGAGCGTTTATTGTGTTATATGCCATGATTTTCCTTTTTACAACCTTGCCTGTAAGAATGATTTATCTTGTTTGCAGCAAGGATGACTTTCCTGCAGTTTTAAATTCGACACGAAGTATTGTTGTGTCAGAACTTAGAGGTGAAATTTACGATTGTAATATGAAACCTCTTGTCAACAGAAAATCGCAAAACACAATTGTTGCAATGCCTTGTGAAGAAACTTCGGAGATTTTAAAGGATTATCTCAGTGAAAAGGAATATGCTGATTTACTCAGTAGTATTGATAGTGAGAAGCCGTTTGTATGTAAGGTTGATTACGGAAAAGAAAATGATTTTATAAAAACCTGCGAAAATTTTAAGCGTTACACAGATGACGGTTTCTGTTGTCACGTGATAGGTTATATAAATCAGTCAGATAATGTGGGTGTGTACGGTATTGAGAAAAGTTATGATTCGTTTCTTAAATCTGAAAAAAGAAGACTTCTGTTTAAGTACAATACAACCGCATTAAACAAAATGTTGGCAGGAGGAGAGTATGGATTTGTCTCTGAAAATTATTATTCCAAAAAGGGAGTCAGACTGACAATTGATGCCGATATACAGAGAATTGCTGAAAATGCAATGAGACTTTATGAAGTTGATAAAGGTGCTTGTGTTGTGCTTGATGCAGAAAACGGCGAAATCAGGGCTATGGTGAGTTTTCCTCGATTTAATCAGAATGATATTGCCCCTTTTTTAAATGATGAAAATTCGCCTTTTATAAACCGTTCAATAAGTGCATACAGTGTAGGTTCTGTTTTTAAATATGTTGTAGCAATGGCAGCTATTGAAGATGGTGAAGAAAATTTTGAAAGTTACTGTGCCGGTAGTCTTAAAACAGGCGGAACAACTTTTTCTTGTTCAGATTCTGTTGCTCATGGAAAAATTACCCTCAGCAAGGCTTTTGCATATTCCTGCAACACTTATTTTATACGCCTTGCATTGAGACTCGGACGTGAAAAAATTCTGAAAACTGCTGAAAACCTTGGGTTTGGAAAAAGTTTTTCTCTGACAGCAGGGGTTTATCCTGATAAAGGAAAACTTCCGTCATCAGAGGAAATAACAACTGACGGAGCACTTGCCAATATTTCTTTCGGACAAGGAGGTCTTCTTGCAACGCCATTGCAGATAGCATCATGTTATTCTGCATCTGTTAACGGTGGTGAGTATATTTCACCGAAACTTGTTGTTTCAACAGTAAACTCTGACGGCACAGAAAATAAGCTGAGAGAAAAAGGCTACAGATACAGAGCATTTTCTGAACGGGAAGCAGAAAAAATGAAAAACCTGCTGATTAATAATTTCAATGAGGGAACATGTGTTGATGCGAAACCTTATAACTGTGTAGCAGGAGGAAAAACATCAACTGCACAAACAGGATGGATTAATGAAAAAGGAGAGGAAATTCTCCATTCATGGTTTGCAGGATTTGCAGAAACAGAAACGGATGTTTACACAATTGTTGTTTTCAGAGAAAACGGAGTGAGTGGCTCACATGACTGTGGCCCTGTGTTCAAAGAGGTTTCTCAGAGACTTGCTGAAATAAGTATGAATAAATGAAAAATCTTTTATCAGCACTGTTGACAAATTTTTGTAATATGATAAAATGTAAGAAATATATATTGAAAGGTTTGATGATTTATAATGGACGACCATCCTATATGGCCGCTGATTTTACAGGTTGTACTGATTTTCCTCAATGCGGTTTTTGCAAGTGCGGAGATTGCGGTAATCTCATTCAATTCTAATAAACTTGCACAGATGGCTAAAGAAGGTAACAAGAAAGCAAAACGTCTGATTAAACTTACTGACCCTCCTGCAAAGTTTCTGGCAACTATTCAGGTTGCAATTACACTTTCAGGCTTTTTAGGAAGTGCGTTTGCTGCAGATAACTTTTCCGAAATAATTGTAACTTGGGCAAAGCAGTTCAATCTCCCGTTTTCAGATAAAGCACTTGATACAGTTGCTGTTGTTGTGATAACAGTTATTCTGTCTTATTT
>JAZRNJ010000104.1:0-2709 GCA_045648125.1 Acutalibacteraceae bacterium | reverse complement strand
CTTGCTCTTCTCTGCGAAGCTTATGACGAAGAAGTTATTGATGCAGAAAAGAATGACACACGTGTTGTTCTTCACCTCAGTCCTGCAGTTGCTCCTTACAAAGCAGCAGTTCTTCCTCTTTCAAAGAAACTTTCAGAAGATGCTCTCAAAGTTTATGAAAAACTTAACAAGCACTTCATGACAGACTTTGACGAAACAGGTTCAATCGGTAAGAGATACCGCCGTGAAGACGAAATCGGTACTCCTTACTGTGTTACATTTGACTTCGATTCTCTTGAAGACAACTGTGTAACAGTCAGAGAAAGAGATTCAATGGAACAGGTAAGACTTCCCATTGATGAAGTTGCAGCATACATCGAAGAAAAAATTAAATTTTAAATGATAAAAAACGGGAGTCGGAGCAACTCCCGTTTTTTATGACCTTATCCACATTTCTTCTGTTTCTATATGAATAATATCAAAAACACGGTCAAACTGACCGTGTTTTTTTGACATTTAAATATCCATCTTTAATTTACTGCCTTTTTGTCCCCAGGTATTTGCCCAACTTTCGCAATAAACCTTGTAATAAGAAATATTGTTTTTCTTTCTGTAATTTGCAAACAAGTTGCACCATATCATCGAGGGAATTGCAATCACAACATAATAAAGAGGACCAAGAAGCAGACACTGCCATGTGTGACCGTATTCATGAATACGTGTGTTATATGTCCACTTTTTATTTTCAGGAACATCTTTCATGAAAATGAAAAGTCCCATTGAAAGTCCGCCTGATTTCCACGGAAGATAAACAATGTAAGAATAACCGAAACGCTGAAAACGGCGTTTTTTTATTTTTGTACAGATGAGAAATGCAATTCCGCCAACAAGGTTTACGGGCAATCCCCATGTCCATTGAATGAGGTAAAAAAGGAAATCAAAAAATTTATTTGTTTTAAGTTCGGGTTTATCTTTTTTCAGATCAATCATTTTTTACTTCCTCCTTTTCTTTCTTCATTTCAAGAAGAATTATGTATTTACCTTCTTTATTTTTCTCAAGAAAATGTTCTTCCGTATTATTCTGACCCAACCATGTATTTTCAAGCTTCTGTCCTGAAATGAGTTCACAACGTTTTTTCTCTTCTTCCGTCAGAGTTACGCTGCCGTATTTTTTCTTTGTTGCAACTGCAGCACGAATCATCGTGTGGTCATCTTTTGTCATTTTAAAATTTCTGAGAAGTATGAGAGCAATTATTGCTGCCACAATGGGAATTACCGCAACACAGATTCTCACACCCCATACAGCACTGTCAGTCTGAGCAAAAAGATTGCCTGTTGCTTCTTCATATTCTGAAACCGTATCACCTGTTACAAGACCGAAACCCTGCAAAGTGAAACCTACCAGAGCTGCCATAACACCGCTGATACTTTTCTTGATAAGCGTACTGAAAGTGGCAATAACACCTTCACGTCTTCTTCCTGTAATAAGTTCGTCGACGTCTGTCAGGTCAGGGAAAATATTTGTAGAAACAAAACCAAGTCCTGACATTCCGAAAGGATAAAGGAGCATACTTACCATCATAAGTGCCACCCAAAGGAATGAACCACCGGGTTGCATAATAAGTCCGATTGCAAGACCTGCAACCATAAGAGGAGTTACAATGTTACCGCATTTTTTCTTTCCGTGTTTCATTGTAAGTGCATAGTTAAGAGGAAATGCACCCGCTTCTGCAACACCTGCAACTGCATTGAAAAGAGCGTACTTGCTGTACTGATTTGCAAGGTATTTTATGTAATAAACCTTTGAGTTTGCATAAAATCCTGTTGCGAACTGATAAGCAAGACTCATGAAGAAATACTGTCTGAAAGATTTGTTTTTAAAAACAAGAACATATTCTCTTATGATGTAAGGAATATCAAGTTTCTCATTTTTGATATCAAGAGAACTTTTCTCTCTTGTTTTTGAATATGTAAGAAAAACTGCAATTGAAAAGAAAATTGCAAGTACAATACCGATAACAAGAAACGGTTTTTTCGATTCTGAAGTTATATTGTCGTTTGAACCAAAAAGAGAAAGTATTACAACCACAATTCCGAATGCAGGCACCATACCTGCTGAATTGAAAAGATACCCTACAGAATTATACTGTGTTCTCAAATTGTATTCCGGTGCAAGTTCAGGAAGCATTGCAGTATGAGGTACGCCGATTATTGTATATGCTGTTTTATAAAGCATATAAACAAGAACAAAATAAACCATTGTCTTTGCAGGATTTTCTGCACCGTTAAGACCGAAGGAATTCCACATAAGAGTATATGAAACTGCCATTATCGGAATACCCCAGAGAAGATAACGTCTGTGTTTGCCTGATTTTGAACGTGTACGGTCAGTAATAATTCCCATCACAGGGTCAGTAATTGCATCCCATATAGTTGCGAGCATTACAACAATGCCTGCCTGATTGAGAGAAAGGTTTACAACGTCTGTAAGGAAAACGGTGAAATACATTCCTATAATATATCCTGCACCGCCCATATACATATTCGCATAACTATAGTTTATCATCGGCAGAATTGTGGTTTTGAAATCACCTTCAACACCGATTGCTTTTTTTATTCTTTCACCCATTTCCTCACCTGCTTTTTTAAAATTTTTACATTATAATTTTTTTGATAACAGCTTTTATTTTTCCGATTAAAAGTTTTTTACCTGATGGTCTCGGGAACATT
>JAZRNJ010000103.1:0-3768 GCA_045648125.1 Acutalibacteraceae bacterium | reverse complement strand
GGACGGACGCACTCATCCTCATAACCAATCGTCTCGATCCTGAAAACATGGGCGACGATGTGTTTATCGAAAGATGTGAGCGACTGATCAGCGAGCTGCCCGACGATGCAAGATTCGGTCTTTATGAATGTCCTTATCCTTATAAAAGACTTATGACTCCTGCAGTGCTTAAAGAACTCAGTCAGACAGGTAAATTCAGATTCCTCAAAGATACATGCTGTGACCTTAACGAAATTCAGGCTAAACTTGATGCTGTTAAAGGTACTGATTTTAAGATTTACAATGCAAACTCAGCTACTTTCCTTGAATCAATGAAAATTGGTTGTGCAGGTTTTTCGGGAGTTATGGCAAACTTCCATCCTGAACTTTATGCATGGATTTGCGAAAACTTTGAAAAAGACCTTGAGAAAGCTCAGAAAATTCAGGATTTTGTGGGATTTTTCTCTGTTGCAGAATGTCAGATGTATCCCGTGAATGCAAAGTATTATCAGTCACTTGAAGGCAATAAAATGGAATACATATCAAGAGCACGAGATGCAAGTGAATTCAAGAGAAATCGTCAGCTTGAAATTGAACAGATGTATAATCTTACTCAGGAATTCAAAAAAATCTATTCAGTATGATTAAATAAAAAAATACTTACCAACAAACTAAAGTTGGTAAGTATTTTTTTAACCCATGAGAGGGAGTTCAAATAATTTACACCGTGTTATATACAGTATTCTTTTACAAGTTCTTTATAATGGTTTCCTTTTTCTTCAAAGTTTTTGTATCTGTTATAACTTGATGCAGCAGGGGAGAAGAGACAGATTTTTCCTTTTTCTGTAAATTTATATGCAGCTTCAACAGCTTCATCCATTGTATCGACAATTATCATATTTTTTGTGCAACCAACTTTTTTAAGTTCGTTGATAATCATTTCGCCTGTTTCAGGAAGTCCGATAAGATTGTTAATTTTACTTTGATTAAGATCATTAATAAATCCTGAATAATCAATACCTCTGTCCATACCACCGAAAATAAGAGTGTCCACTTTCTCAAGTGCAGTAATTCCGCACATAACAGCATAAGGAATAGTTGCAATGCTGTCGTTATAGAAAGTAATATCTTTCCAGGTTCCGACTTTTTCCAATCTATGAGCAATCACTTCAAAAGCTCGTATGCCATTTACAATTGCATCATCTGCAATACCAAGACATCTTGCTGCATTTACTGCAAAGAAAATATCCTGATGTGTGTGTGAACCTTTGAGATTTTCATTGAGAGATGTAAGATATTTGAAAAATTCATTTTCTTCAAATCTGCTTACAGGAAGAAGGTTTGATTTTACATTATCAAAATCTATAAGATTTTTCAATTCTTCCTGATCTGAATTATAAATGAAATAATCAGATTCTGTCTGGTTTTTAACTATATTAAGTTTTGCATTAACATATCCTTCGAAACCGTTATAATGGTCAAGATGTTCGGGATAAACGTTTGTCATTATAGCAATCTGGGGTGAAGCTTTTGCAAATTCAAGCTGATGACAAGACATTTCAAT
This sequence comes from Acutalibacteraceae bacterium, assembly GCA_045648125.1. GTDB lineage: Bacteria > Bacillota > Clostridia > Oscillospirales > Acutalibacteraceae > SIG575. The sequence continues at coordinate 2,225 of JAZRNJ010000103.1, read as the reverse complement.
AACTGCTACAAGTCCGTCTGTGTCATCAAGACTTTCAAATACAGGTACACCAATATTGCCGATAAGAGCACATTTTTTACCTGATGCCTTAACAATGTTGTAAATGAGTGTTGTGGTTGTGGTCTTTCCTTTTGTGCCTGTAATGCCTATTTTAGTACATTCAGCAAATCTGAGAAACAAGTCCATCTGACCTGTAATCTCTGTATTATGGCTCAATTTAACGCTTCTGAGTGATATGCCGGGACTTTGCATTACTAAGTCATAGTCATTTATAAAATCAAGGTAATTTTCACCTGTGTGTAATATAACATTACTGTCATCAATTTTAAGTTCACGTTTATCTGCAATTGCAATTTTTTTATCAGGATAGAACCTTCTTATAAAATTATAAGTAGACTGTCCTTCCTTACCAAATCCGAGAATAAGTACAGAAGGTGATTTAAAATATTCAACTAATTTCTGATACATAATATATACAACTCCTTACCCAAATATTATATCATTTAAAACATTTAACTTCAATAGAAAAAACAATTATTGTTTTGGTTTAATATTCATCTGAATTCATATAATATTTTCATAATAAATATGAAGGATGATTTTATGGAAAAGATTTGTTTTTACAACACTAAACCCTATGATAAAAAATATTTTGAAAAATATAAAAAGGATTATTCAATGGAAATTGAATATTTCAGTGGTAAATTAAGAGAAAAAACTGCAGTCCTTGCAAAAGATTATGATGCAGTAGTGGCTTTTGTAAATGACGATATAAATGAAAATACAATTAATATTCTTTATGAAAACGGAATAAGAATTTTGGCAATGAGGTGTGCGGGGTTCAATAATGTTGACCTTGAAGCGGCATACGGAAAAGTTCATGTTGTGAGAGTTCCTGCATATTCACCTTACGCAGTTGCAGAACATGCAATTGGTATGTTGCTCGCTCTGATAAGAAAAATCCCACGAGCATATAACAGAACGAGAGATTATAATTTTACTCTTAATTCACTTGTGGGTTTTGATTTGCACGGAAAAACAGTAGGCGTTATCGGCACAGGTAAAATAGGTAAAATTTTTATTGATATATGCAAAGGTTTTGGTATGAATATATGTGCCTATGATCCGTTTCCTGCTAAAGATGCAGATATTGAATATGTATCTATGGAGGAACTTTGCAGACGTTCTGATGTAATTTCGCTGCACTGTCCTCTCAATGACTCAACAAGATATATAATAAATAAAAGAACAATTTCATTGATGAAAGAGAATGTATATATAATTAACACATCAAGAGGGGCCTTGATTGACACAGAATCATTACTTGAAGGTTTAAAATCTGAAAAAATCGGTGGTGCATGTCTTGACGTTTACGAAGATGAAACTGATTTTTTCTATGAAGATAAAAGTGACAAAGTTATCCATGATGATATATTAACAAGTCTTATCGGTATGAATAATGTCCTTGTAACTTCTCATCAGGCTTTTCTGACAAATGAAGCACTTGAAAATATAACAACTACTACATTAAAAAGTTTAAGGGACTTTTTTGATGGTAAAAAACTCGAAAATGAAGTATGCATAAAATGTGCAAACGGAGAAAAGTGTAACAGAGAAAAAAATGGCAGTTGCTTTGAATAATAATACACTTTCTATTAATTGTAATAAAAACTGTAATTTTTACAAAATATTATATGAATAAATTGTTAACATTTAAAGGTAAATATTGCAAAGTTTAAACTGTGTGATACAATATACTTGTGTGTTTTTTGTGAGTTAAAACAAAACTCTTGAAAAGATATGGAGGTATATTAGTGAGAGTACGTAAACAGGCAGTTGGCGACAGAAATGTTGTTGGCCAGAGAATTGAAGAAAAAAGAAAAAGCATCGGTATGAAGCAGAAAGATCTTCTTACACAGCTTCAGATCGAAGGCATTGATCTTAACGCTTCCGGTCTCTCAAAACTCGAAGGACAGATCCGCTCAGTAACAGATAAAGAACTTATTGTTATTGCAAAAACTCTTGATGTATCTGTTCTTTGGTTACTCGGTCTTACTGACCAGGAATAATTATTATGCAAACATCCGCTTTTGGCGGGTGTTTTTGCGTTTTTGAGATTATATTGATTTATTAACACGGTTATGATATAATGTTGTACAGTAAATATAAGGAAGTGTTTAACATGATTTATTCCAATATCAATGCATTTATTAAGTATGCTCTTG
>JAZRNJ010000102.1:0-9606 GCA_045648125.1 Acutalibacteraceae bacterium | reverse complement strand
GGCAATTATTCAGGCAATATCATCCTTATGAAAAAAGCACTTCTTGAAAAACTCATTTCAGAAGCAAAGAGCCTTAACCTCCGTTCACTTGAAAGAGATGTTTTCCTTAAAAATGTAAACAAACTTAAAATCTACGGTCTTGACTCAAATGTCAAGAACTCACTTGTGGCTGACGGATGCGTAATTGACGGTACAGTTGAAAATTCAATTATCTTCCGCGGTGCAAGAATTGCAAAAGGTGCTGTTGTTAAAAACTGCATCGTAATGCAGGATGCTTACATCAGCGAAGGCGCACAGATTGAAAACGTAATTGCTGATAAACTGGTGGTTCTCCGACCCAATAAGAAACTTGCAGGTGCAGAAACTTACCCTGTATATATCGGAAAGGATATTGTAATCTGATATGGCTAAAAAGTTATCCTACGACAATAATAACTTCCTGTTGGATGGTGAGAAATTCACCATCCTTTCAGGTACTATACACTATTTCAGAGTTGTTGAAGAATATTGGGAAGACAGACTGAAAAAACTGAAAAACTGCGGTTTCAACTGTGTTGAAACTTATTCTCCCTGGAATTTCCACGAGAGAAAAGAAGGCGAATTCGATTTCAGCGGTAACCTGAACGTTTCAAAATTCATTCAGACTGCAGCAGACTTAGGACTCAATGTAATACTCAGACCCGGCCCTTATATCTGCGCTGAATGGGAAATGGGCGGACTTCCCTCCTGGCTTCTCAACTATAAAGGAATGCACCTGAGATGTAACGACAAACTTTTCCTCGAAAAAGTTGAAAGATATTACAAAGCATTCTTTGAACAGATAAGACCTCATCTTGCTTCAAACGGCGGTAATGTTATCGCTGTGCAGATTGAAAATGAATATGGCAGTTACGGTGATGATAAAGAATACTTACAGGCAATTGTTGACATTTACAAGAAATGCGACCTTGACTGCTTCTTCTTCACATCAGACGGTCCTTGTGACATGATGTTCACAGGCGGTACTCTTGATGAATATTTAGCCACCGCAAACTTCGGCTCACACCCTGACGAAAACTTCAAAAAGCTCAAAGAATTCCGTCCCAATCAGCCTATGATGTGCTGTGAATTCTGGAACGGATGGTTTGACCACTGGTACGACATTCACCACGAAAGAGATTCTTCTTCAACAGTTACTGACTTTGAAAGAATGCTTGAACTCGGTGCAAGTGTGAACTTCTACATGTTCCACGGTGGAACAAACTTCGGCTTTTCAAACGGTGCTAACTGCTATGACGGTGCTTATGAGCCTACTGTTACAAGTTATGACTATGACGCTCCCCTGAGCGAAGCAGGTGACATGACTGAAAAATATTTCGCAGTGAAAAAAGCTGTTGAAAAATTTACAGGAGAAAAAATTTCTCTTGATGTTTCCGACACAAAGAAAAAGGCTTACGGAAAACTGACTATGACTGAGTTTGCACCTCTTTTCGGGAACCTTGACAATCTGTCAGAAAAAATAAGAAGTGTTGCTCCTCAGACAATGGAACAGGTAGGGCAGGATTTCGGTTACATTCTCTATTCAACAGATATTAAAGGTCCTCTTTATGACGATGACAACCTTGAACTGAAATTTGACGAAATCCGTGACAGAGTGCTTGTTTTCTTTGACGGAAAATACATGGGCAAAATCGAAAGAAGCAGACCCGATAATGATAAATTCCCCGTAAAAATCAAACCCGGTGAAACACTTCACATTGATGTACTTGTTGAAAACATGGGCAGAGTCAATTACGGGGTTGAAATCCAAAGAGAATTTAAGGGAATTATCGGTGAAGCAAGGCTCAATCTCCGTGCCCATTTCGGTTGGGATATCTATCCCCTTACTTTTGATGATTTATCAAAACTTGAATACGGAAAAGAAATGGCTGTACCCGGATTCTTCAAAGGCATCCTCACAACAGACGAGCCTTGCGACACATTCATCCGTACAGACGGTTTTGAAAAAGGTTTCGTAAAAGTAAACGGTTTTAATATCGGCAGATTCTATAACTCTGCAGGTCCGCAGAAAACGCTTTATGTTCCTGCACCTTTGCTTAAAAAGGGTGACAATATAATCGAAGTTTTTGAAAGTGACAAAGTAACAGAGCCGTTTGTTACTTTTACGGACAAACCTGAATTATGAGGTGAAACGCATGACAGAATATCCTAAATTTATTGCGGCAGACAGAGTTTACGGTACTTATGAGAAACATGTTCCCGCACCCTATCTGAGAAAATCATATAACTTTGATAAAAAAGCTGAAAAAGCAGAAATTACTGTCAGTGGTCTCGGCTTCTACAGACTTTTTGTAAACGGTAAGGAATTCACAAAAGGCTACCTTGCCCCCTATATTTCAAATTCTGATGACCTTGTTTATTTCGACAAGTACGATGTAACTGATTTACTTGACGAAGGTGAAAATGTTATCGGCGCTATTCTCGGTAACGGTATGCAGAATTGTCCCGGTGGTGGCGTGTGGGATTTCCACATTGCTAAATTCCGTTCAGCTCCCAAACTTGCACTGAGACTCGATTACGACGGAGAACTTTTTGATACAGACGAAAGCTGGAAATGTGCTCCTTCTCCCATTTTCTTTGACGACCTGAGAAGCGGTTGTTTCTACGATGCAAACAAAGAAATTGACTCCTGGTGTGACAAAGGATTTGACGACAGTTCATGGAAAAACGCAATCTTCGCTGAAATCCCCAGAGGTGAATGCAGAATCTGTGAAGCAGAACCTATCCGTGTGCAAAGAGAAATTAAAGCCGTTTCAATCAAAGAAAATCTTCTCAAATATAAAAAGAGTGGTTTTGACACAAGACTCAGCGATGCAGAAAAAACTCCCCTCGTAACTTCTGTTGACTATCAGACTTTCTTTGAAGACACAGAAGGCTACCTTTACGATTTCGGCGTTAACACTGCAGGTGTTTTCAAACTCCGTGTAAAAGGCGAAAAAGGACAGAGAATCATTCTTCAGGCAATTGAATTTTTAAATAAAGACGGCACTTCTCAGTGCGATAATGTGGGCACTTTCTATCCTACAGGTTATGCACAGAAAGACATTTATATCTGCAAAGGTGAAGGTATTGAAGAATTTATTCCTTCTTTCACTTACCATGGTTGTCAGTACTGCCATGTAAGCGGTATAACAAAAGAACAGGCAACAGAAGACCTCGTTACTTTCCTTGAAATGAATTCTGACTTTGAGGACAGAGGCTCTTTTGAATGCTCTGACGAAATGATAAATTATCTTCAGGAAATCACAATCCGTTCTGCAAAAAGCAACTTCTATTATTTCCCCACAGATTGTCCTCACCGTGAGAAAAACGGTTGGACAGGCGATGCTTCTTACTCTTCAGAATATATGACAATGAACTTTGCAGCAGAAAAAAGTTTCCGCGAATGGGAAAGAAACATCTGCAAAGCCCTTAACAAACGTGGTGAACTTCCCGGTATCGTTCCCACAGGAGGGTGGGGTTATCATTGGGGTAACGGCCCTGCATGGGACAGAATTATTGTATATCTCCCTTACTACACATACATTTACCGTGGCGATAAGGAAATGATAAAAGAAAGTGCTCACGGTATAATGAGATACCTTGATTACCTCACAACAAGACGCAACGAAAACGGACTTTTTGAATGGGGTCTCGGTGACTGGTGTCCTGCAGGCAGAGGTGCAGGAGATTACCTTTCTCCCCTTGAACTGACAGACAGCATTATGGTAATGTCAATTTGCGAAAAAGCCGCTTACCTTTTCGGTGAAGTTGGTATGACTTTACAGCAGTCCTTTGCAAAAGGCATTTACGAAGAAACACGTAAAAACTTACGTGAACAGTACATTGATTTTTCAACAATGACTGCCGGTGGCAACTGTCAGACTTCTCAGGCAATGTGCATTTTCTACAATGTTTTTGAAGACGCAGAAAAACCTGAAGCTGTAAAACGCCTTCTTGAATTTATCGAAGAAAAAGGTGGCCACTACGACTGCGGATATCTCGGCAACAGAGTAATTTTCCATGTTCTGGCAATGGCAGGAGAAACTGAACTTGCGCTTAACATGATTACACGTCCTGACTATCCCTCTTACGTTTATCCCGTTATTACTTTCGGTGCTACTGCTTTGTGGGAAAATTATTTTGACTATCAGCAGAATTCTCTCAACCATCACTTCTTCGGTGACATCAGCAACTTCTTCATCAAGAGAATTGCAGGTCTTGAAATCAATCCCCTGAGACGTGATGTGAATGAATATCACGTTCATCCCTATTTCATCGAAAAACTTACCTTTGCAAAAGCACATTACGATACGTTAGCCGGTCGTGTTGAAGTGAAATGGGAAAGAGACGGTGAAAATATCATCCTCACAATCAATGCTCCCGAAACATCAAAGGGTAAGATTATACTTCCCAAAGGATATCAGTTCGTTTCCGACAAGAGATATCTTAACGGAATACGCACAACTGATGTCAGAGAAGACAAATACATAATCAGAAAGGTGGTTAAATAAAGTATGAAAGTTTTATATGTTGCAAGTGAAGCACTTCCCTATATTGCCTCAGGCGGACTTGCAGACGTTGCAGGTTCACTTCCCAAGGCTCTCAGAAAAAGACTTATCGGTTGCCGTGTGGTGCTTCCCATGTATTCATCAATAAAGGAAGAACTGAAAGATAAACTCCGTTTTGTTACAAGTTTTTCTGTTCCCGTTGCATGGAGAAGACAGTATTGCGGTGTTTTTGAAGCAAATGTAGACGGCGTTATTTATTACCTTCTTGACAACCAGTATTATTTCAAACGTGACGGTGGAATTTACGGTCACTATGACGATGCTGAAAGATACGCTTTCTTTGCACGTGCAGTGCTTGAAATGCTTCCGCATATCGACCTTAAACCTGACATCATCCATTGTAACGACTGGCAGTCAGCACTTACTCCCGTTTACTACTCACTTTTCTATGCAAACAGACCCGGTTACGAAAACATTAAAACAATTTTCACAATCCACAACATTGCATATCAGGGTGTTTACGGCAAAGAACTTCTGGCTGATGTTGTGGGTATCGGTGAAGAAAACGCAGGTATCCTCGATTACGACGGTGACGTAAACTTCATGAAAGGCGCAATTGAGTGTGCAAACGCTGTTACAACTGTAAGCCCCACTTATTCTGAAGAAATTCTTGACCCATGGTTCAGCCACGGTCTTGACGGAATTTTACGTGACAGACAGTATAAACTCAGCGGTATTCTCAACGGTATTGACACCGTTCTCTATAACCCTGAAACAGACACAAATATTTATGAAAACTTCTCCTCTGAAGATTTTTCAAAGAAAGCAGTAAACAAGCAGAAACTTCAGGAACATTTTGGTCTTCCTCAGAGAGACGACGTTCCCCTTATGGGTATTGTTTCACGTCTTGTTGACCACAAAGGTCTTGACCTTGTGAAAACCGTTATGGAAGAACTGCTCACCACAGAAGACATGCAGCTTGTTGTTCTCGGTTCAGGTGACTGGCAGTACGAAAACTTCTTCAAATATCTTGCAGAAAAATATCCTGACAAGGTAGGTCTTAAACTTGGCTTTATTCCTGACCTTGCAAAGAAAATCTATGCAGGTACAGACCTCTTCCTTATGCCCTCAAAGAGTGAACCCTGCGGTCTTTCACAGATGGTGGCACTGCGTTACGGTTCAATCCCCATCGTCAGAGAAACAGGCGGTCTTAAAGACTCTATTTCTGACAGTGGTGATAACGAAGGCAACGGCTTTACATTCGCAAGTTATAACGCTCACGACATGATGTACACAATCCGTCGTGCTCTTGAAGGTTACAAAAACAAAGAGGGTTGGAACACTCTTGTTAAACGAGCAATGGAATGTGACAACAGCTGGAAGAAATCAGCAAACGACTATATCAGACTTTACAATGCACTTATCAAAGGATGACATAATTTGAAATCATATTATATTTATTTTTACAGAAACGGTCTTACCGACTCTAATCTTGAAGGACAATATATCGGTCACACGGATGTCCCACTCAGCGAAGAAGGTATAAAACAAATTGAACAGATGAAAGAGGTTTATGATTACCCTCTTGTTGATGCTGTTTTTACAAGTCCTCTCAAGAGATGCACAAAAACTGCGGAGCTTGTATTCCCCGACAAACAGGCAATTGTCATCAATGACCTTATCGAATACAATTTCGGTGAATATGAAGGCAGAACTGCAGAAGAACTGAAAGATAACGAACTTTTTGCACGTTGGCTTTCAGGTGAACAGGGAGTTGAACCTCCTTTCGGAGAAAGCAACGAAGCTTTTGCAGAGAGAATTTCCAACTGCTTTATTAAAATTGTTGACGGTCTCTTGAAAACAGGCACAACAAAAGCAGCAATTTTCACTCACGGCGGAGTTATTATGTATCTGCTTTCTGCATTCGGAATTCCTGAAGCTGCTATGCATGAATGGCTCATGCCCGGTGGTTGCGGATATGCAGTAAGAATCACTCCCGGTATATGGACAAGAGGCAGAAAATTTGAAGTTATTGCCGAAGTTCCTTATGTTCCCGGTGAAGACGAAGAAGAAATTTACGAATAAAAACTTACCTCCATGCATATTAATTTGCATGGAGGTGTTTTTATGTCCCTTGAAAATGAAATCCCGGATAATAACCAGGAACAACACAGAAGAAAAAAAGACAATAAAGAGAAGAAAAAAGATTTTTTTACTCACATTATCGCCGTACAGGCAATTGTTACTATATTACTGACAGCAGGTCTTTATACTGTGAAAAAGGTAAGTCCCCATAACTTTCTCATTCTGAAAGAAACATATAATCAGATTATGGAAAATGACATGACAGTAAAAGAAGTTTTTGCAAAAATAAAAAACTTTGCACTTTCTCCTCAGGGTGGAGACGACATTTCCGTTTTTTCGGCACAAACAGGTACAACTTTTTCTCCTTATTACATTTCCTCAGAAATCTGCACTCCCGTCAGTGGTGAAATTTCCTCCCCTTTCGGATACAGAATAAACCCTGTCACAAAAACATTTTCTTTTCATTCAGGACTTGATATTTCTGCAGATGAGGGTGAAGTCATAAAAGCCGCTTATTACGGAAAAGTTTCACGTGTCAGTTACGATGATATAAGCGGAAAATACATTGAACTGACACATTCTGACGGTCTTGTTACACGTTATCTCCATTGTTCAGAAATCATTGCAGAAGAAGGAATGGTAGTCCGTCAGGGCGAGACAATTGCACGTGTAGGTTCAACAGGCAGATCAACAGGGCCTCATCTTCATTTTGTAATTGAAATTGACGGAGAAAAAGTAAACCCTGCTTACGTACTTCCCATAAATGACAACAAAATTTAAAGAAACAAAAATCCATGTCAGTTTTTTCTTCGGACTGACCGTGGCTTTAATGGGACTTTTTGATAAAACGGGGAACATTTTTCTATGTCTTGTATCAGGAATTATTCACGAATCAGGGCATCTTGCTGTTTTACTTTTAAGCCACGAGAAACCTAAAGATATTTTTATTACACCTTTCGGCATGAGAATTGAAAGAACAGAAGAAAATCTCACAAAACCAAGCCTTGAAATTCTCTGTGCTTTTGCAGGTCCTCTTGTAAATATTCTTGCATGGTTAATTTTTAAAGGGAGTAAATTTTCTGAAATTAATCTGACAATAGGTCTTTTCAATCTTCTTCCATGTACACCTCTTGACGGAAATAAAATTCTTGAAAATTTTCTGAAACTTAAATTTTCTCAGGAAACAACGGATAAAATTTCTCTCATTATTTCATGCATAACCATTTTCCCCGTTGCGATTGCAGGATTTATTATTCTCCTTGAAAGCCGATATAATTTTTCTCTGCTTTTAATCAGTTTTTACATGATATTTTTTATTATACTGAAAAACACAAACATAAAATCCCTTCAGTCGTGAAACTGACTGAAGGGATTTTTAGTTAAAATTCATGAAATTATAAACACATCTGAGCCGTGCTTCTCTGTGGTTGAAACAATTTCTCTGCCTTGTGAATTTTCATCAGTCCAGCAATTGAGAATATTATATTTCTCTTTTTTCTCCACATTCACATCAGCAAATTCAGTTAATTTATCTACGGAAAATTTAACCTTTTTCTTTGCCGTTCCTTTATTGAAAACACATACTGCAACACGTTTTCCGTCAAGAGGTTTTATAAGCATATCTACACCTGACTTATTTGAAATACCTTTAACTTTTCTGCAGGGAATTCCCAGGATATCCTGATTGATTGAAATAAGGTTTTTGTTTGTAAGAATTTTCAGAATCTTACTGTCCGTATCAACTGTACCGTCAGATTTTATAAACTTTCTTATATCATTTCCGAGAATCAGAGGTGCACACATCATACACCAAAGGGCAAAATGAGTTCTGTTCTCATCATAGGTCAGGTTTCCGTTACCTACTTCAAGCATATCGGGGTCATTCCAACCACCTACGCCTGCATATTTACCCAGTCTTATTGTGAGTTTATAAAGTCCGTAAACACTCAGCCAATTTGCCATAATATCGGGTGTTGTTCTCCACAGATTTCCGGCTTCGGCTCCCCAGAGCCAGGGTTTATTTCTACCCCATTCGCAGATTGAATAAACAATTTTCTTTTCGTCCGTACTGTTTTTCTCCGCATATTCTCTTGTGGCACGTTTAAGCTCTTCACCCATAAGCTTATACTGAAAAAATGCGCTATCTTTCCTTGATGCTATGGGATTTGAAAAAGTTATCGTGTTTTTACCCTCTTCAAGTTCAATTTCAAGTTGAAGTCTTCTTTCAGGTGTGAAAGATTTCATACCGGGAATATCTGTATAATATTTATTTTTACCATTGACGCAAACCATCAGGAATTTATCTTTATTGACTGCTTTTTTAAGAGTAAGAGTCAGAACATATTTGCCCTCTTTTTCAACAAACATATTCCCGAATTCTGCTTTGCCGTTATTAGCACAAAGACCTTTTATATAAAAACCACCGTCTACCTTTTTGTCTTTTATGAGCCTTGCAGTACCTGAAAGTTTTGCATCTTTTGCCTTTGCCTCAAAAATATCCTTGCCGTATTTTTCACCGATGTTGATTTTAACAATCATTGCACCGAGCGTTGATATTGGAACATTGTGACAAAAATCGTATTTAAAATATTCTACTCCCCATTCGGCAAAAGTATCAGCATCGATTTTTTCTCTGCCTAACGATGCAGGATAATCCTCACATGTGAGAGTTCCGTTTGATGAATATATACCGAGTTTTAATCCGAGAGAATTTACATAGTCATTAAGAGCTTTTATGCCTGACGGAAAAGTAATAAAGTCAGACTGAAGTTTTCCGCTTTCGTCACGTGAAGAATTCTGCCAACAGTCATCAATATTGACGTATTTATACCCTGCTTCACTGAGACCACTTTCCTTCATTGCAACAGCAATTTCCTTTATCAGGTCTTCACTTATTTTATTTCTGAAAAGATTCCAGCTTGACCAACCCATAGGAGGTGTAAGTGCAACGCCGTTGTTATAGGCATAGTCGCTGCCCTCGTTAAGATAAGCC
>JAZRNJ010000101.1:0-3032 GCA_045648125.1 Acutalibacteraceae bacterium | reverse complement strand
CCCGCAGTTACTTCACGTGGCTTCAAGGAAGAAGAAATGCTCCTTATTGCTAAGTGGATTAAACTTGTGGCAACTGATTTTGAAAACTCAAAGGATAAAATTACAGAAGAGGTAATGGCTCTTTGTGAAAAATTCCCCATTTATCAGTAACAAAAAGGGAGGTAATCCTATGAAACTTTTGGTTGTCGGTGGTGGCGGAAGAGAACACGCCATTATTAAAAAACTTAAAGAAAATAAAAACGTTGAAAAAATTTATGCTTTACCCGGTAACGGTGGTATTGCAGAAGACGCTGAATGTGTAAACATCGGTGCAAAGGATATTGAAAAACTGACCCAATTTGCAAAAGAAATGGGTATTGATTTTGCAGTTGTAGCACCTGATGATCCTCTTGTATTAGGTGCAGTTGATGCTCTTAATGAAGCAGGAATCAAATGCTTCGGTCCGAAGAAAAATGCAGCAATCATCGAAGGCAGTAAAGTTTTTTCAAAGAATCTTATGAAAAAATACGGCATTCCTACTGCAGAATATGAAGTTTTTTCTTCTGCTGAGGATGCACTTAAATACATCGAAACTTGTCCCATTCCCACAGTTATCAAGGCTGACGGACTTGCTCTCGGTAAAGGTGTTATTATTGCAATGACACGTGAAGAAGCAGTAAGTGCAGTAAAAGAAATTATGGAAGACAAAGTTTTCGGTGAAAGCGGTAACAATATCGTTATTGAAGAATTCCTTACAGGTCCCGAAGTTTCAGTTCTTTCTTTCACAGACGGTGAAACTGTTGTGCCTATGATTTCTTCAATGGACCACAAACGTGCCCTTGACAACGATGAAGGCCTCAATACAGGCGGTATGGGTACAATTGCTCCTAACCCTTACTATACAGATGATGTGGCAGAGGAATGTATGGAAAAAATATTCCTTCCCACAATCAGAGCAATGAAAGAAGAGGGCAGAGTTTTCAAAGGCTGTCTCTATTTTGGTCTTATGATTACACCCAAAGGACCCAAAGTTATTGAATATAACTGCCGTTTTGGTGACCCTGAAACACAGGTTGTTCTTCCTCTTCTTGAAAGTGACCTCCTTGATATTATGGTAGCTTGTGCAGACGGCACTCTCAAAGACACAGAAGTTAAATTTGCAGATAAAAATGCTTGTTGTGTTGTTATGGCGTCTAGTGGCTATCCTCAGAAATATCAGACAGGCTTTGAAATCAAAGCAGAAAAAGATGAAAATTACGAACTTTACATCGCAGGTGCTAAACTTTCAGATGACGGAAAACTTCTCACCGGTGGTGGCAGAGTTTTAGGTGTTGTTTCAACTGATGATACACTTAAAGGTGCAGTTGAAAAAGCATATAAATGTGTTGAAAAAGTTACATTTGACAATGCATTCTACAGAAAAGACATCGGTAAAAAAGCACTCTTGAAAACGGAGGAATAATAAATGGTTTACAGAATTTTTGTAGAAAAAAAGCCCGGTCTTGAAAATGAAGCAAACGAACTCAAACACGAACTTCGTTCACTTCTTTCAATCAAAGGTCTTGAAAAACTCAGAATTTTCAACAGATATGATGTTGAAAATATTGACGCAGAACTTTTCGAAAAGAGCAAAATGACTGTTTTTGCAGAACCTCAGCTTGATAATATCAGCGATGATTTTGCAGATGCAAATGCAATCATTTTTGCAACTGAATATCTTCCCGGTCAGTTTGACCAGCGTGCAGATTCAGCAGCACAGTGCATTCAGATTATTTCTCAGGGAGAAAAACCCGTTGTCAGAACTGCAAAGGTTTATGCTCTTTACGGAAATATTTCAGCTGAAGAAGTTGCTGAAATCAAAAAATACGTAATCAACCCCGTTGAGTCCCGTGAAGCAACTCTTGAAAAACCTGAAACACTTGCAACAAATTACGATATCCCCACAGAGGTTGAAACTCTCGACGGATTTATCGACCTTGATGCAGACGGTCTTGCTGCGTTCGTTAAATCTTACGGACTTGCAATGGATAATGACGATATCAAATTCTGTCAGGATTATTTCAAATCTGAAAACAGAAATCCCACAATCACTGAAATCAGAATGATTGATACATATTGGTCAGACCATTGCCGTCACACAACATTCCTCACAACAATTGATAGCGTTAAGTTTGAAGACGAACTTATCGAAAGTGCATGGAATGAATATATTGCAAAACGTGCAGAACTTGGCAGAACAAAGCCCATCAACCTTATGGACGTTGCAACTCTTGCAACAAGAGTTCTCAAAGCAAACGGCAAACTTGACAAACTTGATGAGTCAGAAGAAATCAACGCTTGTACAGTTAAAATCACTGTTGACGTTGACGGAAAAGATGAAGAATGGCTTCTTCTTTTCAAGAACGAAACTCATAACCATCCCACAGAAATCGAACCCTTTGGTGGTGCTGCTACATGTATCGGTGGTGCAATCCGTGACCCGCTTTCAGGCCGTTCTTATGTTTACGGTGCTATGCGTGTTACAGGTGCAGGTAACCCCTTGAAGAGTGTTGCAGAAACAATGAAGGGTAAACTTCCTCAGAGAAAAATTGTAAGAACTGCAGCAGCAGGTTATTCTTCATACGGTAACCAGATTGGTCTTGCAACAGGTCAGGTTGATGAACTCTATCACGACGGCTACGTTGCAAAGAGAATGGAAATCGGTGCAGTTGTGGCTGCAGCACCTGCTAAGAATGTTCGTCGTGAACGTCCCGAAGATGGCGATATCGTTATCCTTCTCGGTGGCAGAACAGGTCGTGACGGTTGCGGCGGTGCAACAGGTTCTTCAAAATCACATACACTTGAATCACTTGAATCCTGCGGTGCAGAAGTTCAGAAGGGTAATGCTCCCGAAGAAAGAAAGCTTCAGAGACTTTTCAGAAACTACGAAGCTTGCCGTATGATTAAGCGTTGTAACGACTTTGGCGCAGGCGGTGTTTCTGTTGCTATTGGTGAACTTGCAGACGGTCTTAAAATTGACCTTAACGCAGTTCCTAAGAAATATGAGGGTCTTG
>JAZRNJ010000100.1:0-3866 GCA_045648125.1 Acutalibacteraceae bacterium | reverse complement strand
TAATACTGTCAGCAGCAATGAGTCCTTTGTGAATTTCTTCAATGTCGGTAATATCAGCCTTTTTGTCAAAGGTATAGGTTTCATAAGAAGAAAAGTTGCCCATTGTAATTGCTGAAGACTCACGGTTTGTATCTGCAATCTGTGAAGTGAAATAATCTTCAAAGCCTGAATGGTAAGCTGTAATTTCAACTTTTGCAACATTTTCAACTGAAGGAATTCTGTTCTGATAACCAAAGAATCCCGTTGAGAAAATAGCAGCAAAAAGAATAACTGCAAGTGAATAAATGCCGAACACTCTGAATTCTTTTTTGAATTTCATTCTTGAAAGTTTTGTGAGAATGAGAACAAGAATTGTTGTAACAACAAGGCATACTGCAAGAGCAATGAGAATGTAAAGCCATGTGAGACCTTTTGTTATTGTTCTGCCTGAAGAACAGCCTAAAGATGAAAAACCAACTATAAGTGTGCCAAAGAAAATTCTGTAAAGGACAGGGCTTGAAGCAAAGAAGCCGATGTTTTCTGCCTTTTTACGGTTGAAGATGTAAAAGCTGAGGAAGATAACTCCTGCGAGGATAACTGACCACACAAGAAGCGGAATAAACGCAGGTGTTCTCCAGCTTTCTTCTGAAAGAAAACCGCCAAGACCTTCAATGTCTGAGGTGTAAAGGCAACAGCCGAGTCTGTCAACCTCATAAGCACTGTGGGAAAGTCCGTTCATGAAAGAAAGTTTTCCGAGGAAAGCAGATGTGAAACTGTTTTCAAATGAGCCATAGTAGTAATTAGCGTCTGCATCAACAAATCCGCCACCTGTAAGGAGTCCGTCACTGAACATGCATGATGCAAATGTGAAAATGGGAGAAATTGCATTGAGGAAGAATGAATAGAAAATTCCTTCAAAAAGCATTCCTGAAAGTGTTATTGCAATTGCAGAAATGGTGTAAGCAAGTAAAGATACGTTTGCGAGGCACGAAATTACAAAAATACATGCAGTGAGCAGTTCTTTTGAAAAACCGAAAGCAAATATATTTATAACAAAAGAAAGTGCAAAGGGAATTACTATCATGCCAAGCACACTTACAGCACCTGCAAGGTAGGTTGAAGCAAAAAGACTGCTTCTTGAAAAGCCGAGAGAATAATAAACATTAGCAGTTTTCTTGTTTGATAAATCCCTGAAAACCATTATTGCACAGAGTATTGATGCAATAATTACAGCCATATACATAAATACTGCACGGTCAGGGAAATCATGGTCCGTAAATGATAAACCGTCAAAAAGAATATATTTTACATTTTCAATGCTGATGTTGTCCCAGGAATGATAACCAAAACTATCAATATTATTCAGTTGTACAACTTCTGAAAACGGTCCTACAACAGCATAAATAGCAAGAATAACAAAACCGATTATGGGGAAAAGCAAAGCACTTTTAAGCCTTGTCAGAAACATAGAACGGAAAGATTTATCAGAAAATTTTTGTAATGTCATAGTTCTTATCCTCCATTTCATTTAAGAATATTTCTTCAAGTGTCAACGGATATTTTTCAAGGAGAAGAGGAGCCATATCACCAAGTTTACGCTCAACTTCATCATAATCTCCTGCAACCACCATTGTGATGATTTTGCCGTCACGCTTGAAATCTTTTATGTCAATTCCGGGGAAATCTTCTTTATCTTTCTTATCGTTGAAAATAACTCTGAATTTGCAGATACTTGCACTCATTTCGTCAACAGAAGTGTTGATAACAAGCTTCTTGCCGTTGATAAGTCCCACATGGTCACACATGTTTTCAAGTTCATGGAGATTGTGTGAAGAAATAATAACACTTGCACCCGTTTCATTTGCGTATTCGATGATGAGTTCTCGTGTCAATGCACGTTTTGCAGGGTCAAGTCCGTCAAAAGATTCATCAAGCAGAAGTACATCAGGTCTTGTTGACATTGCAAGAACCATTTCAGCCTGTCTCTGCATACCTTTTGAGAAACCGTTAAGTCTTTTCTTAGGATTAAGACCGAAAACTTCAACTAATTTGTTGTATGTTTCGTAATTGAATTTAGGATAAAAACCTGCATAGAACTTTGCCATTTTGTCCATTGTGGAGTTTGCAACAAAGTAAATATCATCAGGAACATAAAAAATTCTTTCTTTCTGTTCTTTTGAATCCTTTATGAGCTTTCCGTCAAGAGTGATGTTACCGCCGTCTGTTCTGTAAACATCGGAAATTGTTTTAAGAAGCGTTGTTTTACCTGCACCGTTATACCCAACAAGACCGTAAATAGAACCATTTTCAACCTTGAAGGACATGTTTTCAATTGCGGTAAAATCGCCGAATTTTTTCGTAACGTTGTTTATTTCAATCATAACTTATTTTACCTCCGTGAAAATTTTTTCCATAAGTTTTGCCACATCTTTCCCTGTAACTCCTTTGGGAATTGCAGTAACTATTGCGTGACGTATTTCGTCAAGTGCTTTTTCTTTTATTCTTGAATTTGCAAAAGCATTTTCACTGACGAAACTACCTTTGCCGGGGACAGAATAGATTACACCCATTTCCTCAAGGTCCTGAATTGCACGTTTGACTGTGTTCACATTCACGCCTGTTTCAGCAGAAAGTGAGCGTATTGAAGGCAATTGCTGGTCTGCTTTGAGAACATCCAACTGTATAAGCGTCATAAGTTGATTTTTAATCTGTTCATAAACAGGTAACCTGCTTTTGTGGTCAATGGTTATCAATTCTTTTCGCCTCCTTTATTTTTAACTGTTATAACTGTGATAGCATTGCTATCACAGTTATATTATACACCCGTAAAAACAAATGTCAATAGGTTTTTAAAATAAATATAAAAACAGTTCCCTTTTTTGTGTAAAGAGAACTGTTAAAACAAGTATTTTAAATTCAGATGTTTTCACTGTAAATAATTTACAGATTTCCTGCAAGAAATTCTGCTACTGCATCTTCGGTGTTTTTGCCGATAACTGCTGTGGCGTGTTTTTTTACATCTTCTTTTGCATTTTCTACGGCGTAGGCTTCGTCTGAGGCTTCAAAAAGGGGCAAATCGTTCAGGTTATCACCAAATGCAACAACCTTCTCAAAACCATAATTTTCTTTGAGCCAGTTTACTGCGTTATATTTTGATGCACTCTCTGAACACACTTCAAAATACCAGAAATCAGGATGATATGTGTCACGGTAAAATTCACATCTTATACCCTCAATTAATTTCACTTTATCATAAAGTGGTTTAAGTTTTTCATAAGTATCTGAATAAGAATAATAAACAACATTATTTTCCTGACAATCCTTGAAAAACTTGACTTTTGTAAATTTCTTTCCGAATTTCTTTTCACGCTCATTGATAAAAATTTCTGCATTTGGTGAATTTGTGTTTTCATAAAAAGTTGAGAGGTTATCTTCATCTATGCAATAGAGAAATCCGGGTGAACCATAATCACAGACTTCATCAAAAAATTTTTCTTTTGCCTCATCTGAAAAAGTGTGAACTTTTACGTACTTCCCCTTTTCTGTGTCATAAGTCGCAACACCGTTCATCAGCACAACAGGAACATTTACATTCACATTTTCAAGCATTTTCACAACTGTTGCACCCGTTCTTGCAGTTGCTACGGAAAAATAATTTCCCTTTGAAATGAATTCATTAAGCAGTTTTTTGCTTTTATCCGTGATTTCTGCACTGTTATTGAGCAGTGTTCCGTCAAGGTCTGAAATATAAAGAGTTTTCATTTTAATCACCATAAAACAACAATAAAATTCAATACAGAACAATAAATTATAATTTTCAGCGAAAAATCCCCTCAGTCAAAATCACAGATTTTGACAGCTCCCCTTGCGTTTTCAAGGGGAGCCTG
>JAZRNJ010000099.1:0-2491 GCA_045648125.1 Acutalibacteraceae bacterium | reverse complement strand
AAAAGATTGTATCTGTCCTGAATGGTGACTTTATCTTCACCATTGGGAGAAAACTCACCTGAATCTGCAGAATCTGTTCCACCCTGGTCAGGCATTAAAGTAAAATTAACGCCTGATTTTTCTTTATCTGAATCAGTTCTTCGCAAAACAACAATTTTGCCTCTGACCTGACCTAATGACGGTATTTTATTTTCAAGATACCATTTATCCGGATTTTCTTTTATAAAACTTTCATAAAGGAGAGAAAAACACTTTTTACTGTCTTCTCCCCCATCCATTTTATAAAGCATCAGAATAGTTTCCGTAGGATTCTTCTCAAGAAAAGAAAACATACTTTCCACAACATCTGAAAGCAACAGATTTTTGCCGAAAAAACTTTTTTTGCATTTACAGAATGCGTGAACAACATTCATTCCGTTAACTCTTATATCAAAGGCTCTTACACCCATTTCAAGCTGTTCAGCAATTGAACTTTTCTGACAACTTGAAAAAAGGGACAATGTGCAAAATTCTGTTGAACTGTCGTGAGTGCCCGGAATATTCAAATCTTTTAAAGATGTTTCATCTCCCAGGTCTTTCATCCAATTACACAAGTGCATAAACATTCTGTCCCGCATCAGCATACATAAACTGGGGATAAAGCGAATTTGTTTCAATTGTGGGCTGTGTTTCGCTTGTTACAAGATAGGTTATGAAATCGCTGTAAGTTGAATCATAACGACAAGCAATATGTGGTGCATCTTTAACAAACCAGGTATATTCAGGATAAAGGCAAGTTGATGCATCAATTATTTTATCTGCTGATACATATTTACCTTCACTCACATCAAGAGTTTTTCCTATATCCGAAACAGTAGCTCCGCCCGCCATAAGTGCTGTTTCAAGCACTCCATCACCTTGTGTTGTGCTTCTTTCATAAACAGGTACAAGAGCTGTGTTGTAGTTTGAAACAAAAGCTATTTTCATACCATTCTTAACAGCTTCATCAAGCATTGCATCACGGTTTCTCATCATTGCCTGAAGACGTTCTGCTTTTTCAATAACTTTTGCATATTTTTCTTCCTCACCACCGAAGCAATGTTCTTTTGCAGCTTCGTATTCATCCGGAAGTACAAGTGCCCACAAAACAGGCATTGTTGCAAAATTAGGTTTAAGAACTTCGTCAAATGCCCCTTCTTTAAGTTCATCAACAAGAAGGCCTGCAAGTGCACCTACAAGAGGACCAACACCTGAATACTTAAGAATCATCATAAGAGGTTCAAGGTCTTCTCCTGCAAGAGATGTAATATAATTCATTGCTGAAGTAGGTGTAAGTTCAATCTTGCCCTGCAAAACGTCACTTACAACATAAGCTCCATAAACTGTTGAGCAGAGGAATGTGCATGAATTAATCTGCTCTGTACCGTATTTAGTCATATATGCAAGTGTTTCCACACCACCCATACTGCAACAGATAATATTTACTTTATCTGAATTTGCATCTTTCATTGCTGTTTGTGCAAGTTCGTTCAGGTCATCTGCATTATCAAAGGGATCAAGACGCCAATCGTAATAATAAAAATATGTTCTGTCTCCTCCGAAAGCTTCAATACAAGTTTTTACAACACCTTTTTCTGCTGATGAATCATCATCTGCATGATAAAGATTATCGTAATTTTCTACTGCAAGAGGATATTCATTATGGGGTGATACGTCATAAACAGACTCACCGTTTTCATCAAATGAATAGCCTTCGAGAATGCGTGAAGCATAATCAAAAATTGATGATGTAAAACCTTCTGCATCCATCAGAACCATTGTTTTTATAAGACCTGTAACAACGGTTAAAATGATTTCACCTGCATTGATTTCACCAAGGAGATTTCTTTCTGTTTCTTTACCTAAATCAATACGGAGTCCTGCGAAATCCATACCTGAAACTACAATTGTGGGAATTCTGTCATCTTTCAGACTTTCTGCATAAACAGAAACAGAAACAACACAAGCAATTATTATCGCGAGAAGAACTGAAATTATTTTTTTCATAACTTTTCCTCCTTTTACAACAAAACTTCGGCAGGGGTATGCCGAAGTTTTGATTTTAATTAAAGATTTTTAATATCATCTTTGCTTACAAGTTTTACACCGTTTGCTTCAAGAATTTCCATTGCTTTGTCGTTATCTTCAACACGTACAACAACATAAGCATATTTCTTTGAAATTGTTATGAAAGCATACATATATTCAACATTAATGCCGTTTGAATAAAGAAGCTCCATAACTCTTGAAAGGCTGCCGGGTTCATCTGTGATTGCAACACCTACAACCTCTGTGATTGACACGATACAGTCATTTTCTTTAAGTGCTTTCTTTGCTTTTTCTTCATCGCTTACAATAAGACGCAGAATACCGAAATCCTTTGTGTCTGCAATTGACATTGCACGGATGTCAATATTTTCCTGTGCTAAAATATGAAGTCGGAGGCCAAGCGGTCTTAGGAAGACAACCTTCC
>JAZRNJ010000098.1:0-2690 GCA_045648125.1 Acutalibacteraceae bacterium | reverse complement strand
ATTGGGGTGAACCTATTCCTATTGTTCATTGTCCTGAATGCGGAATGGTTCCCGTACCCTATGAAGAACTTCCTCTTCTTCTTCCCAAAGTTGAAAACTTTGAACCCGGTTCAGATGGTGAAAGCCCCCTTGCAAAAATTGATTCTTTCGTAAATTGCACATGTCCCAAATGTGGTGGCAAAGCAAAGAGAGAAACAGACACAATGCCTCAGTGGGCGGGTTCATCATGGTACTTCCTCAGATACATAGACCCCAAAAACACAGAATGTTTTGCGGATATGGAAAAACTTAAATACTGGGGACAGGTCGACTGGTACAACGGTGGTATGGAACATGTAACACGTCACCTTATCTATTCAAGATTCTGGCACAAATTCCTCTATGATATCGGTGTAGTTCCCACATCAGAACCTTATGCAAAGAGAACTGCTCAGGGACTTATCCTCGGACCTGACGGAGTTAAGATGTCAAAATCAAGAGGCAACGTTATTGATCCCAACGATGTTGTTGACTCATTCGGTGCAGACGTTCTCAGAACCTACGTTCTCTTCATGGGTGACTATGAGAAAGCAGCACCCTGGTCTGAAGACAGCGTAAGAGGATGTAAGAGATTTATCGACAGAGTATGGAATCTCCAGACAATTCTTACAGATGGCGAAGAATATTCAGAAAAACTTGAAGTTGCTTTCAATAAAACAATCAAGAAAGTATCAAGCGACATTGAATCTCTTAAATACAACACAGCAATCGCAGCACTCATGACACTTCTCAATGATATCTACGATGCAGGTTCAGTTACAAGAAAAGAACTGTCAACCTTCGTTTCTCTTCTCAATCCTTTTGCTCCTCATATCACAGAAGAACTCAATGAGATTCTCGGAAACAAAGAACTTGTTGCAGTAAGCGAGTGGCCTACTTACGATGAAGCAAAATGCGTTGATGCAACAATTGAAATCGTTGTTCAGATTAACGGTAAGGTAAGAACAAAGATGAACATTCCTGCTGAAATCTCAAACGAAGATGCAATTGCACTTGCAAAAGCAGATGAAAGAATCAAAGAAGCAATTGACGGTAAAACAATTGTAAAAGAACTTTACGTCAAAGGCAGACTTGTAAATATTGTTGTTAAATAATTTTAAATGAAAAAACCTCTTTTACATTTGTAAAAGAGGTTTTTTATCGGGTCAAAATCACTTTTCCATATAACTTATTCTTCTCAACTCTGCATCAATAACAAGCATGTCCTCGTAGTTGGAAGCAATTCTGTCTCTGAAAATAAGCTTTGTTGCCCAGGGATGATTTTTTATTGTCACAGTCAGTGTGTGTATTCCGCTGTCTGTGGAAGAAATCATTGTGTCTTCAAGTTGAGAAAAGGAAAACAAATCGCAGTTTTCATTTACATATCTTGGTACATCACCGTAACTTTCTCTTGCACCACCCAGAGTAATGCAGAAAAGTTGTCTTTCATTGTCAACAAAAAGTGTAGGTCTGAATCCGTAATAAATATCAGGATTGAATTCGTTTTTTAACTTTTCAATATTATTTTTTCTTTCGTCAATATGTTTCACAGCGTCACTGAGACTGTATTTTACAGTATCATGCCAGTTTGAACTCAGTTCACCCGAGCAGTCACTGCATAATTCTCCGTCAGAGAAACGCTTTCCTCTGTTAAATGCACCGATTTTTTCATCGCAGAATGCACATTTCTTTTTCTTAAATAAACCCATTTGTTTTCTCCAAATCTGTATACTATTATATATAGCAAAAACCTGCCGTTTTTACGGCAGGTTTAATGTTTGATTTTTTTATTTTGCTTCGCAGTAGCCGAGTCTTACATCTGACATCTTTGCTTCGCCGTCTTCAGTCACATAATCTTCATTAGCAACGAAATCACAGAAACCTGTTTCAACACCTGCATAATAGTTACCCATTTCTGAGAACTGACCGAGAGTTATGTTTTCGATAAGTGTGATGTAATAAACGTGCCAGTTTGTAACAATTGTGCCGTAATCTTCAATCTTAGCACCGCTGATAACCTTAGCCTTGGGAGCAACTTCTTTCACACCTTCAGCAAATGCAGCAGCATATTCTGCGTTATCTTCTGTAAGAGGAATGTTTGTGTTACCCAATTTTGCAGCAGCAGCAACACCTGCAAGCTTGTAAGCCTGTGCATAGTCAGGATAGAAGCAGTGGAAGTTTGCTGTGTTTTCAAATTCCTTAGTGCTGTCAAGACAAACAAAGATGATATCTTTGTAATCTTCACTGTTTGCAAATTCATAAGCGAACTTTGTGAAAACTTCGTCTGTTGAAAGAACAACGTTACATCCGCTTTCCTTAACACATGAAATAATCTGGTCTTTAATCTTCTGGTCATTATCAACGGGTACTTTGTTTTTGATGATAGTACCTGCAATGCCGTATGTACCCCACATTGTGTCAATTGCCTGATGCTGGATGTTAGAAGCTGAACCTTCTGCCTCATAATCATCTGCATAGAGAATACCTATACGGATGTCACCTGCTTCAACGCCTGAAAGAGCAGGAGTGATTTCAGCATCCTGAATAAGGTCGCACGAAGAAAGTGAAAGAACGATAAGTGCTGCCATTAAGATTGAAATAAGTTTTTTGAATTTTTTCATAAGAGATTTACCTCCGTTACTTGGGCGAGAACCCACATAATAATAATAGTA
>JAZRNJ010000097.1:0-7007 GCA_045648125.1 Acutalibacteraceae bacterium | reverse complement strand
GATAACATTGTAGCAGGTAGCGGAATCACAGCAGAAATCAGAGCACTTGTAGAACTTCTTGAAGTAGAAGAACTTGAAGATGCACAGATTGAAATCTTCCTTCCCGCAGGCACAGTACTTGCACTTGAAAGTACAGTAGTAACACTTGATGACGATGCAACAATCACAGTTTATGGTTACAGCGATACAGAAGCAGTGAACAAGATTATGTCAATGCTTCGTGACTGTGCAACAACAGAAGAAATCATTAAGACGTTAGTACTCTTCATCTCAGACGCAGCAATGGCAATTGACGGTCAGGACCTTACAGTAAATGTAGAATTTGACCACATCGCTGAAGAAGAATGGACAGTAATTGAAGATGCAACATGCACAGTTGACGGCAAACAGGTTAAATATTGCATCATCTGTGGTGAAATTGCAGAGGAAGAATTAATTTTCATGACAGGTCACAGTTGGAGTGATTGGAGCGAACCTCAGGGTGGTGTTTCAGTACGTGAATGTTCTTCATGTGGTGCAACAGAAGAAGAAATAGTGGAAGTTGATAAACTTTCACTTCTCAGAATCCTTCGTGGTACAGCCTCAATCAAGTCATACAAAGGCGAAGAATTCCTTGCAATCACAATGGCTGAAGGCAGAACAATGACCGGTATTTATAAGGATATGACAGACGGTGGTACTGTTGAACTTGTTGATATAGTCGGTACAATTCAGGATCGCGAAAATGACTACGTTGCATATCAGTCACAGAACGCAACAAACCCTGTTGCTACAATGAAAGTAACTTATGCTGACGGTACAGTTGAAACTTTCCCCGTAGTATTTGAACTCTACGAAATGGAAAGAGAAATTGACTTTGATATTTCAAAAAATATCAGACCTATCAGAGGTAAAGCTTCACTTGCAACTGATGCAAAGGGTGAATATATCCTTGTTGAAATGAATGAGGGTCAGTCATCAGTAGGTGTTTATAAAGCAACTACTGACGGCAAAACTACTGCAACACTTCTTGGTGCAGAGGGTATGCACACAGAACAGGAAAAACTCTATATTTTCTACGGCTCACAGAATACATTCAACCCCGAAGGCAGACTTACAGTTACAGAGGAAGATGGTTCGCAGGGAACATACAGAGTGGTATTCAAGATGTATGAAATGGATCCCTATGTGAGTGCTGCAAAGGGATTAAGACCTATCCGTGGAGCAGTTCTTGTTGAAGCAGATGAAACAATCAGAATTAAGATGACAAGTGGACAGACATCGGTTGGTCTTTACAAAACGACAGCTAATGGTACAACATTTGAAATCGTTGATGCAAACGGTAAACTGACAAACAACCCCAGTTCACTCATGTTTTATATGACAAACAATCCTGCTAATGTAACAGCAAAGATTATTTTCACACTTCCTGACGGAACAACAAAGGAACAGAAAATCATCTTTGACATGGGTCTTGAAGATAACCCGGATCCTTTAGTATATCTTACTGCAGTAAGAGGTACAATTAGCTACCAGAATGACGGAGAAGAGTACATCGAAGTCAAAGCAAACGAAGGTTCTACAGGCGTTGGTATTAACAAAGATTGTCTTGTTAAGTACACACTTACAGATGTTGAAGGTGTTATGACAGAAAACGACACACGTTACTACATCTACAAATCACAGAACCCAGATGGAGTTACAGCAAAAATCAATTTCCTTCAGTCAGATGATTCATACAAAACATACACAGTTAAATTTGTGTTCTGATTAAATAATAAAAAACACAGCAGAAGTTTGAGAAATTTCTGCTGTGTTTTTTTATAGAAATAATTTTTTATTTGATATCAATATTAACTCCGTTTACTTCAACACCGGTGTTTGCTTTTATCATTATGTACCTTATTCCGTCAATGACCTGAGTTGAAACAAGATCAGTTCTTTCGGGGTTCACCTTAATCTGAACATCGGGAGTGATGAGTTCAAATTTTTTCGTGTTAATAATACTTTTTGGTGGGATTTCTGCACGTTCTCCGAACTGTTCATCGAACTTGTTGGAGAAACTGTCGATTCTGTCATCGTCAACACCACAGTCCTCAAGGACTTCTTTGAAAGTTTCTTTAGAAAGGTAAAGAGGTTCGTCAATTTTGGCAAGTTTGTGTTCCTGTACCATTACTGAAACGTGGTCATGAACTGTTTTCATAACGTTGAAATCGCACTCATCTTCGAGCGTTTCTTTCAGACAACTGCCAAGAGTTTCTTTCTTTTCGTAAGAAGAAACGGGCACATCCACACCGAAAATATTTTCAACAAAAGTGGGATGAACATCTGCTGTGTCACGTGTGTAGAAAAGCACATTGTAGATGTTTGATGCTCTGTCATCAAATGTGGGGAACATGAAACCTAAATCAGGATTTGAAAGAACGGAATATTTGTCAAAGGTTCTGAATGTGCCGTCATATTCACGGAAGAAAAGACCTGCGTTGAGGTCTTTTACAGGACATATACTGCACACAATATATGAAAACTGTGATGAAGATTCCTCATCCCTTACTCCGTCGTCAGAGTATTCAAAAACATCGTAAGTGTCATGTACAAGAAGTATTGCAAAATTTCCCTCAAAACTAACACTTTCAATTACTTTTTCATAAAATGCCGTGAGCAGTTCATCGTCTTTTAACTGCGAATCTCTCAGAGCCATAAGCATTTTATGATTGTCACTTTCCATTACTTCCTTGGCTGAATATTCAAGGTCAAGCAGGTTTATGCCGAGAGACCCTGAAAGTGATTTCTTCATTATTGCAAGGATTTTTTCACTTTCTTCGGTTGATGTCTGTGCAATTGACTGACTGAACTGTGAAATAATTGTCTTTTCACCGTTCACCATACAACCTTTAAGGCTTACCATGTTGTTTTTATCAGGACGGAAACGTCGTCTTATTTCTCTTATTTCTTTATCTGTCATTTCTGTTTCTCCTTGGGATAATGTAAGAAGATTATACCACTTCAAGGGTGAAAAAATCAACACCGAGAAAATTAATTTTTCCTCGGTGTTGTGTTTTATCTGAAACGGTTTTGGTTTTTATAAATAAAACAGAGCAATTTGTCTTTGATTTCTTTCTGGCATGTATTATAAAAATCTTTTTCTTCATTTTGGAAATCGGGTTCGTTTTCATCAAGATAATCCTGTAAAAGCACAAGTGCTTTCGGGATTTTTTTGTCGGGGAATTTATCTTGAACAGAAGAAAGAATTGCAACTGTCTTTTCTGCTTTAAGTTTTTTGAATGCACTGTATGCATCGGCAAAATTACAACCGTAATAATAAAGATAACCGTCGATTCCGTCTGAATTTATTTCCTGCCAGAATTCATCTGCAAAAAATACAGTTTTTTCCCATCTGTTAAGGTCTTTGGGATTTTCACCATCGGCAGATAGCTCATACAGATGTGTTGAAAGTTCTGCAAGAAGTCTGTCATCTTCAAGCTTCAGAATGTCACTTATCTGCATACTGCAATTTTCAGGGGAAACAGAATCACTTTCATCACAACTTTCACCATAGACGAAAATTGATTTTTTTACTTTTCCCTCAACCAAATGCTTATATTTTTGCCACACATCAGTCAGTTCGCGAAAAGCAATGGATTCTTCATAATTACCGATTTCCTCGCACAAGGAAATGAGGTGTTGAATTCCTTTTTCAGTTTCGCCTTTTTCGATATAATATTCAGCACATCTTAAGAAAAGAGTTGTTTTGTCAAAGACATCATCAAAATATTTATCAACTGTCAACATGAATATCTGACCTGCACGGGTATTGCCTGATAAATAATATTCGTCACCTCGGTTTATAAGAGTATCACCGATGCTATTGTGGTTTTTATATTTTTCAGCAAAGGCTGAGAGGCTTTCTTCGAGATGTTTTAAGTCATTGTCTTTTTCAAAGTTTTTCGTGATTTCTTTTATTTGTGAGGTTGGTGGTTTTATATATTTATCCAAGGGTTTGACCTCCTCAGAAGAATATTCCGAGAAAACCTACAAACAATGCACAGATAAATTCCCATGCATCATCAGCATCAGAAAGTTTTGCTTCAAAACGGAATGATGTGTCCTTTTCTTCAGGTGTGAAACGGAAGTTGTCAAGATCGATATCGGTTTCGCCATCAGATGAAAAACAGAAATTCATTTCCTGAATGTATTTAATCATATTATTTGGACTTATTGCACCACATTCGTTTGCATAAAGGTAAAGCGTGTTAAGGTCAAGTGTGATTTTATGCCATTCTCCGTCAGCAGGAATTATAACGAAACTGTCACCACTTGAGTTGGCTTCAGGTGAATACCACATGAAACTTTCTCTGTAAAGCTGAAGGTAGTTGAATGTCACATCCTTGTCACCGTTGTTACGGACTGAGAAAGTAAGTGTTCCGTAAAGTGAGAAATCACGCTGAGAATCGGGATGAAACTGTTTTTTGTTCTCTGCATCATAATAGAAAATTGCAGGACTTACTGAAAAATCATTTTCACCTCTTACATTCATGTAAGAACCTGTGAAAGAGAGTACAGCGTTTTCGCTTTCCCATGAATCATAGAAATTTGCGTAGGGGTCAAGCTCGTTGAACCATGTTTTTTCATCGCCGCAATCTGTCCAGGGAATATCTTTCCATGTTTTTGTCATGTAGCTGCTGTTAGTCACAAAAGGTCCTACAGGCAGAGCAAAACCTCCGTTTTCACTTGCATAAAGATTTGAACGTGTACTTGCAACGCAGTAAGCGTAACTTGCTGAAACGGGATTTTCAATGTTTTCTGCAAAAATTCTTACAGTATCTTCTGATACGATTTCAGCGTCAGCCTGAACGTAAATTCCTGTTTTGTCACATATTGCAAAGCCGAGAGCTTTTTCTCCGTCGAATTTAAGCCCGTGACCGATGTTATCGAAGGTTACATAAATGCTGTTATTTTTAATTTCTGATTGCTTCACGGTAGGAACCGTGTATGAATCTCTTTTTTCGTAAACAAGTCCCTCTGCCGCAAATTGCATTCTGTATCCTACTTCCATTTTACTTGCAGGATGAATAATTCCTGCTATAGGGAAGTGGGTCAGAGGAAGGTCGTGAATAGAAATTACTGCACGTGATGTGGGATACTGCTTCTGCATTTCTGTGTAATACTCGTTTCTTCGGGAAAGAACAGTGTCGTCGCCATAATGATAAGGAGCAAGTTGAGTATAAACAATTGGCATAAATTCACTTGCAAAACCGAAAAGTTTGCTGAAAGATGTCTGCATGAGAGTAAATGCTCTGCCGTACATTTCTTCTTTCCATGACACATCTGTTTCACCCTGATACCATATCATACCTGTAGGGCGGAAATATTTAAGGGGATGAATTTTCTGGTTGTAGTTTGCTGTAACATCAGAATAGACGTTCTGTTTATTTTCCTTCCATTCTGAAGCAGTAACATATTGACCTTTATTTTTAAGATATTCTGTCAGTTCTTTATCGCTTTCACAAGCTTCACGACTGAGCCATGATGCAACAGAGCTTCCACCGAGGGATGAATTGAGAATACCTACAGGCATCTTAATGTTTTCCATCAGCTGTTCTGCAAAGAAGTAAGCAACTGCGCTTATTTCGTAAACTGCCATATCTTCGCCCGTAACCCATTTGGCATCCGTGATATCATCCTGTGCTTCAAGAGGGAGAAGTGAAAGTGAATTCTGTCCTTTGTATTCGGGATAACCCGGCACAAGTAAAACCCTCAACCACGGTGAAAGTTTTTCCTGATTCTGCCACATATCAACACCTTTCAGAGCCTGATTAAGGGGATACATCATATTGCTCTGTCCTGATGCCAGCCAAAGTTCACCGAAGACAATGTTTTTTAAAGTGATAATATATTCATCATTTTCTTTTATCATGATTGAATACTGAGTGTATGAGCCTTCAGGTGCCATGAAAGAAACAGTAAATTTACCATCTTGCCCTACAACACTTTCACCTGAAGTAATAAGTTTTTCACCATGATAAAGTTCAGCGGTGATTTTGTCACCTGCTTTACCTGTACCTGCAAGTATTGCTTCTTTTTCACGCTGGAAAAGCATTCCGTCAGCATAGATTGTATAAAGTTTTGTGTCTGCACTTTCCTCTGCATTTCCCAAAACTGCGAAACTGAAAACAAAAGAAAGAATCAATAAAATTGATATGAGTTTTTTTAACATGAAATCAACTCCTTTTAAATGCATTATATCACAACCAAAACTTACTTTCAATAAAAAGTATTGCAAAACAAACATGATATATAGTATACTATCTTTATAAACAAAAAGGAGAAATGAAGATGAAAAATAAGTTTATTTCAATTTTAGCAATAGTCCTTGTAATAACAACATTAATTTTATCAGGATGTAATCCTGATAAAACTCCTGAAACAGAAACAACAACTGAGAATACTCCCGTGGCAGAAACAACCATTCTTGCAGAGGAATCGGAAGAAGAAAAAGAAACAGCTACTGAAGTTATTACAGAAGTTGTAACAGACGATGAAGGTAACACAGAAATCGTTACCGAGATTGTTACCAATAAAGAAGAAAACACTACCAAAGTCAACAAACCTGAAAAAGAAGAAACTACTGCAAAGAAAGATTTCACAACCGAAGAGATTGTTGACATGTTCAATAAGAGTGCAAACAAAATCAAAACCGATGCAGTGAAGATAGTCAAAAATTACGAAACAAGAACTGTCAACCGTGATAAGACGGTAATTCCTGCAGCAGTTGAAGGTGCAGCAGAAGATATGATTGGTTCTCTTATGAAAGACGACGAAAAACCTACAGTTTATGGTACAAGAGAAGAAATTACAGAAAATTATCTTGTTCCCAAACAGAGTTATGTAAGTAAATTACAGGCGAAAGACGTAGCCAAAGCCACTTTTAAAGATACAGGAAGCACTTATGAAATTTATATCAGACTTAAAAATCAGACGAATCCCACAGCAGGTGTAGGTGTAGGTTCAGTCTGTGACGTTATCGA
>JAZRNJ010000096.1:0-5733 GCA_045648125.1 Acutalibacteraceae bacterium | reverse complement strand
GGTTTATGACGGTCAGGCAACAATCACAGATTGTGATACTTCCGTCAGTGGTGCTTTTGTAATTCCATCAACTCTCGGTGGAGATCCTGTCACAAGTATAGGTAATTTTGCGTTCTATGAATGCACAAGCCTTACATCAGTCACAATCCCTGACAGTGTTACAAGTATTGGAGAATATGCGTTTTATTGTTGCACAAGCCTTACATCGGTCACAATCCCCGACAGTGTTACAAGCATAGGTGAACGTGCGTTCAATTATTGCACAAGCCTTACATCAATCGTAGTTAGTACTGATAGTGTGTATTACAGCAGTGATAACTATGGAGTTTTATACGATAAAAACAAGACAGAACTGATTCAATATCCCATAGGAAACAGCGGGACGTCTTTTGAAATTTCCGACAGTGTCACAAGTATAGGTCATGGTGCGTTCTATTGTTGCACAAGCCTTATATCAGTCACAATCCCCGACAGCGTCACAAGTATAGGTGATGGTGCGTTCTCTAATTGTACAAGTCTTACATCAGTTACAATCCCCGACAGCGTCACAAGTATATGTGATGGTGCGTTCTGTTTTTGCACAAGTCTTACGGATGTATATTACACAGGTGATATCAATTTATGGAGTGGAATAAAATTTGAAGACGATACATCAAATCCGTTTTATTATGCAGACAATCTTTATGTAAATGGTGTTTTGCAGACGGGAGTTGAAATAACTATTCCTGATGATGTAACAGAAATAAGTGAATATACTTTTAATCACTGTTCATGGTTAAAATCAATCACAATCCATGATGGTGTAACAAGTATTGGTGATTATCTGTTTCGTGAGTGTTATAATCTGGAATACTTAAGAATGCCTGTGAGCTTGGCATGTTCATCAACACAGTTCAGACTTGGTCAATATAATCTGCGTTTATCAAGCGCTTCTGATATTAAATTTTCAGATGGTGAAATTGTGATAAGGTGGACAGAAGGAGACCAGACAACTACCCTGGAGTTTGGTGAAGATTTTACAGAAATTGAATGCTTGCCAACAATTCTCGGCGTATGTGGACTGGTAGACAGCATAATTCTTGATGAAAAGAATGAATGTCTCAAATTGGTAGATGGGGTATTATATACAAAAGATATGGAGTACTTATTGGTCTATCCTACTGCTTCGCAGAAAGAAACCTATGTAATGCCTGATACCGTCAAAGAGGAACTTTCTTCTATGACGTTAGGTTATGCTGATTGTGAGATTTATTCTCCCATATCGTTTATAAATGCAAAAAATCTGAAAAGTCTTACTTTAGGTGCATCATATTATTCTTTTGTTTTTGATGAATATTTTGAAATGTGTAAAGCTGAAGTTGAAAATTGTACATCAGAAGATGAAAAGAAACAATTGGTCTTTAACCTGTTTGCAGAATTGTCTGCTTCATTTGGCTTGTGGTCTTTAGCGGAAAACAACAGAACCGAGGTTAATGTTTCGGATGAACATAAATACTTTAAAATCGAAAACGGAATGCTTTGCATGGACGCCTTTGGTTACGATGTTATTTTGACACAAATGGTAAAATCAATTGATACATATACTTTTGATGAAAATGATATATCAGTAGTAATGGGATTCAATGATGTTGGCGAAATTGTTTTGTCTGATGAATTTTCGGAGAAATTCTATAATTTCTGGAGTGCAACGGAATATTATGAGGATGTATATCGGGCGATTTCTAAATTTATGGGTTATAATAGAAATGTCGGAAAATATACTGTTTCGGATACAAACAAATACTTCTCAACTGTTGATGGAGTGCTTTATGATAAGGACGGAAAGATACTGATTGCTTTTCCTATGGGTTCAGAAAGCACCGTATATGTGTTGCCTGATATAGAATATTGTTACCCGACAGCTTT
The DNA here is from genome assembly GCA_045648125.1 of Acutalibacteraceae bacterium. Taxonomy (GTDB): domain Bacteria; phylum Bacillota; class Clostridia; order Oscillospirales; family Acutalibacteraceae; genus SIG575. Next base: position 3,828 of record JAZRNJ010000096.1, on the reverse strand, counting down.
TACTGGTGTCAATGAGAATCTTACTCTTCATCTGTCTGAAGAATTATTTTTGAAACTCACTGATGAGTATCAAAACCCTGAGGTTATTATTGGAGTACTTGCAACTTCGTTTGGTAAAGTGTGTATTGATGTTGAAAATATTGATTCTGTATATATTGCCGGTTACAATATGTTTATAGATGAATATAACCGGGAGGTTGAAGCTCAACGTCAAGAAGGGCAGACTCGCTACGAAAAAGGAGAACTCAGTGAGTTTACATATGACTTATATTTAAAATATGTAATTGATGGTTATCCGTTATACTGTCCCAACATTGAAATATGTAACGGACATGCTGAAGGTGAGCACCATCATTCTTATAAAGCTGAAGCAACCAGAATTCCGACTTGCTTTGCTGACGGTGAAATTACATACACTTGTTCCTGTGGTGATGTTTACACAGAGGCAATACCGGCATCCTATGCTCATAAAGAAGTGGTAGATGAAGCACGTGATGCAACTTGCACTGAGTCAGGTTTGACAGAAGGCAAACATTGTTCTGAATGTAATGAAATTTTACTTGCACAAGATATTATCCCAGCCACAGGTCATAAATGGGGTGAATGGGAGATTACAGCAGAACCTACAGAGACAGAAAATGGTAAAAAAGTCAGAACTTGTTCCGTTTGTGAAGCGATAGAAGAGGAAAGTATCCTCGCAACGGGTATTACAATAATGACAAAAGATGCTGATGATAACCTTGTCAGAGAAGAAATTATTGCAATTGATTCAAACAAATATTTGCTTAAGGGTATGGCTGATGGGGAATACACAGTAAGTGTTTTTAAAGAAGGTTATGTAACAAGAGATTATCTTGTTGTAGTTATAGATGGAGGAGCTTCACTTGAATTCAAACTGCACAAATCCGGTGATATTACCGGTGACGATAAAGTCAACACAATTGACGTTGCCCGTGCAAATTCTTGTGCAAAGTCTGTTACAAAGCTTTCAGGTTATGAATTTGCTTGTGCTGATGTAAACGGTGACGGCAAAGTAAATACAATCGACGTTGCCCGTATGAATTCTCATGCAAAGAATGTAACACTACTCTGGTAAAATTAAAAAACTAAAACTGCTGTTATCCTGTGAAAAGGGTAACGGCAGTTTTTATGTAAAAAATAACATAATTATTAACTAAATATTGCATTTTATGTTTTTTGGGTGTATAATTATTCTGTATAAATGTAGTTTGGAGGAATGATTATGAAAAAACATTTCAAGAAAACATTATCATTTGTCCTTGCAATTATTATGACGTTGTCAATTGCACCGTGGTCGCAAATCAAGGCAGAAGCCTTTGATATTCCCGGCTATAGTGCAGGTGCAGCAGTTGCATGGGCAGAAGCACATCTTTGGGATACATCAACACCATTACTCGGTTATGGTGTATGGGACAATGGTGGTGACTGTACAAACTTTATTTCACAGGCTTTGTACATGGGCGGTCTTGATATGACCGGTACATGGCATTCAAATGGTTTGCTCAGATATCACAGCGGTCTTTCAGATGGCGTTTTCATCAGAGCGCAACAGTTCCACGATTACCTTGTAAGTCTTGGCGGACAGTCTATACAGAATCCGTCTGCTTCACAGGTTTCAGTTGGTGACGTTATTTTTTACAGAAGAGGTAACGGTCTCAGACTTTCTCACTCTGTAATTGTTGTTGCAATTGAAAACGGTACACCTGTTATTGCCAGTCACTCAATCCGTGACAAGTCAACAGGCGTATATAACATCAAAAGAACAACAAACTGGCACCTTGATTTTGCTGCAAGCGATACATTCCTTGTAAAGCTTTACGGCGATACTTGCGTTGCTGTAAAGTCGCGTAATTTTGATGTGTACATAGCGAACAGAGCAACCGGTCTTTATGGTGCGCCCGGATATAGTTACATAAGAAATGTTCTTTCTTCCGACTATATTCACGTATATGAAACTAAATATCATAACGGTTCTCTCTGGGGATATACATTCTGCAGAGGCAGTTGGGGATGGGTGAAACTTTCTGATTGCAGATATATGTCTCATCAGACAACACCCTCTGTTTCACACGATTTCGGTGATTGGTATGTTGTGAAACGTTCAACATGTATTGAAAACGGTTACGAGCAGAGAGTATGTAAAAAATGTGGTTATACTGAAAAGAACACACTTTACGGTGGTCACGTAACAATTGACCATGCAACATGTCTTCAGCCCGGATTCTGTTCACTTTGTGGTATGAAAACAGAAGAGCCTCTCGGTCACAAATATGGTGATTGGGATGTATTTGTTGACCCTACTTGTACCGAATACGGTGAAAAGAGACACAATTGCGTAAGATGTAATTATCAGGAAAATGAGCCTGTAAATCCTCTTGGTCATGACCTCCAACTTAAAATAACAGGTGCTACATGTGTTGACAACGGCACAGCAACTTATGAGTGTCAGCGTTGTGATTACACAACTGTCGGTTATGAATCAGAAGGTTCAACCTGGTCCGACTGGACAACGGAAGTGCGTACTGATATTCCTGCAGAAAAAACTCAGAAAAAAACTCAGTACAGATACAGAGATAAGAGCACACAGGAATCTTATTCAACTTCCATTGCAGGTTGGACACCGAGCGGTTCAAGATGGGTAAAAGCACGTACTACTACAGTACGATGTGTTGATTCCTACCCATCGGGTTTCAATGACAGTGTACGTAATGAATATCCTTTGAGTTCTAATTATGGTAATTATGAAAGCAACACTTTCAAAAGAACTGTTGATTCTAAGTCACATATTGGCTATATTAATGCACATTGGTGCAGAGGTCTTACTGCGGCTGATAGAAACTATATAGGCGACTGGAATAAAAATAGGACTATTTCAAGTGTTTGGGATTCAACTCATTGGAAATTCCACTATTTCTTTAGTTATGAAAATCTCAATACAGGTATTACAGAACGTGCTTATAAATATGATAATGGATATTGGTGTGATGACACATATTGGTGGCATCAATATCTTCAAACGGCTGTTTATAATTTGACATACAGTGAATATAATAAATTGTTTTCCTATTATAAATGGTCCGATTGGTCAGCATGGCAGGATTCATCAGTTGCATCTGCATCAAACCGTGAAATCAGTTCAAGAACAATGTACAAATATGACCTTGCAGCACTTGGACACGATTTCTCAGTTGAAGATGATTCAATGTACAAAGCACCTACATGTACTGAACCCGGATATATCGGTATGAAATGTTCACGTTGTGGTGCATTCTCTCCTGAAACTAAAATCATTCCTGCATTAGGTCATGTTCTCCATAACAATCCTGAATATGATGAATCAAGAGAAAGCCTTCTTGCTTCAGGCAAAGAAGCACCTTTCGGTTATTGGTACTTTAATTTTATCAATAGTGACGGTGATTCAGTTTACAGAAGAGACTGCGGACGTGAATGTGGTTATCATGAATTTAAAATCAAAGGTAACGACAATTGTATCTACGAACTTACAGAAACAATTGAACGTACATGTACTCAGGACGGTAAAAATATTTACACTTGTAAAGACCATGGCGAAACAATGGAACTTATCACCGAAAAAGCCTACGGTCATGAGGCTGACGGTGTTTGGATAATCACAGCAGTTCCTTCTTGCGCAAACGGTGGCAGTGAAGGTGAAAAATACTGTAAATGTGTCCGTAATGATGACGGCATTACATGTGATAAAGTATTCATTGAAAAAATCCCTGCACTTGAACATCAGGAAGTTGTGGTAGACGGAGTTGCTCCCACATGTACAGAAGAAGGAAGAAC
>JAZRNJ010000095.1:0-13574 GCA_045648125.1 Acutalibacteraceae bacterium | reverse complement strand
ACAAACCTTTTCTGCGTTATCTGGGCAGGATTTACATATATCCTCTGGGGTATGAGTTATACTGCAGGTGATATTCCTCTTTGGGGTATTACTGCTCTTATGACAGAAGATGAAAAACACAAACAGAAACTTGTTTCTCTTGCACGTATGGCTGCAGGTGTAGGCGGCGGTGTTGCAATGCTTGCACTTTCACCCTGTGCTGAAATGGTAACAGAAGCACTTAACGGCAATGCAAGAACAGGTTATTTCCTTACAGGTCTTGTTGCAACTGTTATCGGTGCAGCACTTTTCCAGTGTGCAGGTATCGGCACAAGAGAAAAAATTAAACCCTCAGAAGAAAAATATACTGTCAAAGAAAACTTCAAAATCATGTGGAGAAACAAACCTTTCAGACAGATTCTTCTTTCAGGTCTTCTCAATGCACCGTCACAGCTTATGATGATTGTCGCAATTCCTCTTGTAAACAACTACTATTCATCACAGTCAGGTCTCATGTCACTTCTTTACCTTGCACTTCTTGGTGGTGGTCTTTTCATCGGACAGTTTGTGATTATGGGATTTGTACCGAGACTTCTTGAAAAAACAACTAAGAAAAAGCTTTACAATGGTTCAAAAATTATTTCCGTACTTCCTCAGCTTGCAATTTTCTTTATTTTCCTTGCGTTCCCCCACCGTCTTGCAGAGCCTGTGTTCCTTGTTATCACAATGCTCATCTTTGCAATCTGCGGTATAGCAATGGGTCTCAATTCAGTTCTCCAGACACTTATGATTTCTGACGCTGTTGACTATGAAGAATATCATTATGGTATCAGACCTGACGGTGTATTTTTCTCAGGACAGACATTCCTTGTTAAAATCGGCAGTGGCTTTGCATCAATCATTTACGGCATCACATGCGAAGCAGTTCACTACACCGGCGATAATATCAAGAAACTCAATGAGTTTATTCAGCAGGGTAACGTAATCAGGGATTTCCTCGACAGAAGTGCAGGTAATTTCAACGAAGAATATTTCGGTTATATGGCAATGCTCTTCTTCTGTATCTCAGTTCCTCCTGCAATCGGTGCACTTCTTTCTGTAATTCCTACATGGAAATATGCTCTCGATGACGATGAACACGAGAGAATCCTTAAAGAACTCAACGAAAGAAGACGCAATAACGAAAGTAAATAATATGACAATGTTAAAAGAGAGAGACTAAGGGACGCCACCTAAGTCTCTTTTTTTGTAAAGTGGGTTTCTGAAATATTGTTTTTGTAACTTGGGTATGGTATAATTTTTTATGAGGTGATTGAATTGATAGATATTTCTGCATTTATGGATGAGTTTATAAACACATTGAATAAACATTTCAGAGAGCGTGTATGGTTTGTGGGTCTGCAAGGAAGTTACGGACGTGGTGAAGCTACAGACACAAGTGATATTGATATAGTTGTGATACTTGATGAGCTGTCCGTATCTGATATAGAAATTTATAATTCTATGCTTGATACTCTGCCACACAGAGAATTACTTTGCGGTTTTCTTTCGGGTAAAAAAGAAATTCTGAACTGGGAAAACTCTGACCTTTTTCAATTTTATCATGACACGAAACCAATAAAAGGAAGTCTTGATGAATTATTCCCGCTTATTGATGGTGATGCTGTCAACAGAGCAATAAAAATTGGTGCATGTAATGTTTTTCACGGCTCAGTACATAATATGCACTATGAAAAAAGCGAAGAAATCCTGAAAGGTTTATATAAGTCTGCTTCTTTTGTAGTACAGGCAATCTGTTTTAGAGAAACAGGCAGATATATAAGCAAACAGACAGATTTGTTTGAATTTATTTCAAAGGAAGACAGAATGATTGTTGAAACTTTTCTGACATTAAAAAACGGCGGAGAAATGAATTTCAACGAAATGTCGGAAATTCTGGTTAATTGGTCCGGAAAATGGATTTCTGAAATATAATAGCAGGTGTAGTGCAGTGAAAATAATTGAAACTGAGAGATTGATAATAACTGAATTTGATTTGTCCATGGCAGAAAGTGTACATAAGAATTCATTGGATGATGATAACAGAAAATTTGTGCCTGATGAAGTGTTTGAGACAGTTGAAGAGGCAGAAGAAACAATAAAATTTTTAATGAGTGTTTATGAATCAGGTAAAGGTCCGTTGGTTTATCCCGTATTGCTGAAAAACGGAATCAACATCGGCTACGTGCAAGTTGTACCATTGGAAAATGGTGGCTTTGAGGTAGGATATCACATTGCAAAAGACTATACCCAAAAAGGTTATGCAACGGAAGCATTGAAGTTTTTTCTGAATGATATTATGGAAGCCAGGGACATTGATAAGGTGTACGGGATTTGTTTGTGCGAAAATAAAGCATCTGTAAGAGTTCTTGAGAAGTGTGGTTTTGAGAAAAAATACGAGGGTGAAGGTTTATATCAGGGAGAAAAAAGACAAATTGTGAAATATGTTTTTGACAGAGAAAAATAAAAAGCAGAGAGTTTCATTTTTGAGACTCTCTGCTTTTGTTATTACAGTGTAGTAAAAGTTAATGTTACAGGTTCTGAATAAAGGTGATATGCACTTTCGGCTGTTATGGTGAGAGTGTAAGTTTTTTCTGAAGTCAGAACATCTTTTCCAACCGTGAAACCTTGTGTATCGTCTTCATCAACAATATAGTAGTTGGCGATAAAGTTATCTTTGTAAACCTCTTTTTTGTTTTCGTCTGTGATGGATACTTTATATTCGTGAACAATGTATCCATCAGGGACAACTGCATTAGTAAAAGAAATTCTGTAATCACCGTTTTCTGTAAAACTTACAGAAGCTTCAGTGTCGTCTGCAAAAAGAGGCTCTTTGTCGTGAGCTTTCATGTTTTTATATGTATAGGCAAATGTATCGGAATCGTTTACATTTTCTATAAAATAATCGCAGAAAAATGTATCGGATAAAAGGTCGTAACCCTTCAGACGTACTCTGCCCATGTTATCTGCTTCAACAACACAGAATTGTGCAGCGTCTTCATATTGTTCAGGATGTTGTCCTACAATGTAGTTTTTATCAAGTTCAAATCTTGCCATTGCACCGACTCCTACAGATGTGTATGAAGTCTGGTTGATACTTCTTGGGTCATTGAACGGGAAATGTGAATGTCCTGAAAAATTGATTACTTTACTGTGACCTGCAAAGACAGGGTTGAGCTGAGGTGTACACCACAAGGAGCTTCCGTATACTGTTCCGAAAGGATGGGGGTGTTGAAAAACGAAAACAGGTTTTTCTCCTGCAGAAACTTCTGCTTTATGTATTTCATCGCTGAGCCATTTCAGGCTTTTCGGTGTGAATGTCCATTCGGTAAGAGATTTTTCTCCTGAAAAACCTATACAGGTGAAACCGTTTATTTCTGTTACTGTGTTGAGTTCATGTGAAAAATATTCTTTGAAAAGATTGCCGTATTCATTGTTTTTGAATTCGTGGTTACCTGCAACATTTATGCAGACTGTTTCGGGACGTACATGTTCTTTCAAAGTATCAGCGTATGTTTTATAATCAGGCTCAGTGCCGATGCTTGAAAAATCACCCAGACCGAAAAATCCGTCAACACCCTGATAAGTGCTGTCTTTGTCAAACAAAGCATAGGCTGTGTCGATTGCATCGGCCACATTTTCGTTTTCGTTGTGAGTATCAGTAAAAACAACAAGTCTTATTGCAGGGGTGAAATCTTCAGGCACTTCAGGTAAAGTATCGGTTACAGTGCCTCTTGACCTCTGTGCCATACCCCATGTAAGTGTTGCAATACAGCATATAACAAGAAATGACAGTATAGTAGCTAAAATACTTCCGAAAATTTTCATGATAGTTTTAAATATCTTTTTCATTTTTCTCACCCTTTTTCAAAGTATAGAGGTTCCCTATATATTAATAATATACTTTTTGTGAAAAGGTGTCAATATACAGTGTGTTCACACCAAATTATTAAAAGTTTGTTAAAATGGAAGAAAAAGTAAAAATTAATTGTAAAATATAAGAATGTTTGGTATAATAATAAACTGAGAAATAATGTGCAGAGGTGTGAAAGTAATGACAGGAAAACTTATTGTTATTGAAGGACTTGACGGTAGCGGAAAGTCAACACAGATTAACATTCTTGCAGAAAAAATCAAAGAAAAAGGTCTTGAGTTTAAGCAGATTAAACTTCCTAATTACGACGGTGATTCTTCAGCCCTTGTAAAGATGTATCTTGCAGGTGAATTCGGTAAAAATCCCGAAGATGTAAATGCGTATGCTGCCTCTGCTTTCTATGCAGTTGACCGCTTTGCATCTTTCAAAACTATATGGAAAGATGATTATGAAAAGGGTGCAGTAATTCTTGCTGACCGTTACACAACATCAAATGCGTATCATCAGATGATAAAACAGCCTGAAGAAAATTGGGATAATTATATAGAATGGCTTGAAGATTTTGAGTATAATAAAATAGGTATTCCCAAACCTGACCTTGTAATTTATTTGGACATGCCTGTTGAAATTTCGCAGAAACTTATGAGCAAACGTTACGAAGGTAACGAAAGCAAAAAGGATGTTCATGAGGCAAATGTAGGTTATCTCAATGCATGCAGAAAAGCTGCATCTTACGCTGCAGAGAAAATGGGTTGGGTTAAAATTTCCTGTTCAGACGGAGAAAATGCAAGAAGCATTGAAGATATAGCAAATGAAATCCGGACAAGTGTTGAAAGGACTCTTTAATTTATGTTGGAATTTAAAACTCCCTCACTTGACGATGTGGAGAAAATAAGAAGAATTCTGAAAAATGTCACAGGCGACAACTGTCAGATGTGTCTTGGCTCATTTTATAACTGGGGACCTGAGTTTAATCTGCAAATAGCCTTTGCACACGATTGTCTTGTAACAAAAGGCGGTAAAAAAGGCAAGGTGAATTATTGTTTCCCTCAGGGTGACGGTGACAGAAAAAAGATAATCGAAGAACTGATGAAAGAAGAAACTTTAAGTTTTTACGGACTTCTCGACAGTGATGTTCGGTTCATGGAAAGAGAATTTCCCGGTAAATTTGAGTTCAGAGAAAACAGAGACTCAGCAGACTATATTTATCTTGTTGAAGACATGGCTGAACTCAAAGGTAAAAAATTTCATTCCAAAAGAAATCACATAAAGTTTTTTGAAAAGCATTATAACTGGACTTACGAAAAACTGACGGAAGAAAATCTTTCCGACTGTATCAGAATGACGGAAAAATGGATTGAAGAAAATGAAGATAAAATAGAAGACGGCGTTGACACAGAACTTGACGTTATCAGAAGAGCCTTTGATTATTTTAAACCTCTTGGTTTTACGGGCGGAGTTATACGTGTTGACGGAGAAGTTGTGGCATGGACTCTCGGTGAGAAGTTAAGCGAAGACACATTCTGCACTCATTTTGAAAAAGCTTTTTCTTCAATGAGAGGTGCTTATCCCATAATTAACCGTGAGTTTGCGAAAAACGAACTTTCATCTTACACTTTCGTCAACCGTGAAGAAGATATGGGACTTGAAGGGCTGAGAAAAGCAAAACTCAGTTATAAGCCTGTTAAATTAGGTATAATTTATAATGCTACAATGAGGTGACACATGTTTCGCTTTGCAGATAAAAATGACAAAGAGCAGTTGTATTCTTTATGGCACAACTGTTTCGGTGATAGTGAGAAATATGTTTTACCTTTTCTTGATACATTCCTCGGAAAAGATAATGTGTATGTTTGTGAAAATGACGGAAAAATTGTCAGCGTAGTTTACGGCCTTGACTGTGAAATTGACGAGAAGAAAGCACAGTATTTTTATGCCGTTGCAACAGATGAAAATTGCAGACGTCAGGGCCTTGCAAAAAAAGAAATTGAGTTTCTCATTGATTACAAAAACAAACAGGGTACAGAAATTTTTCTTCTCACACCAAGCAATGAAAAAAACAGAAGTTATTATAAAACTCTCGGTTTTGAAGACTTCTTTTTCTGCCAAAAGAAACTTTTTTCAAAAGGAAAAGAAAAAGCAGAAATCAGCGAAGAAATCAGAACTTCTGAAATGTATAATCTGAGAGAAAAAGTGTTTTCAAAAGAGTCTTTTGTGTCGTTCCCAGAAAAACATTTTTCTTTTGCACTCATGTTTTCCGAAAGGATTTTCACATGGAAAAAGGAAGACAGAATAGTTGGCTATGCACTTACTGACGGTGAAAAAATAACAGAACTTTGTTGCGAAGAAAATGAAGAAATTTTCGTTTCATCCGTTCTTGAAAAAATCGGTGGAGAAAGTGCAGAAATATATGTGCATCACGGAGAAAATGCAGAACATGACAGTTGCAAAATTTCACGTGGTATGTTATACTGTTCTAATAAAGATTTGAAAGAAAAACTCAAAGAGAACACTTTTCTTTCACTTAATCTGGAGTGATAATTTATGATATATGTTTTTATGGCAAACGGAACCGAAGAAGTTGAAGCAGTTGCAACGATTGATATGCTCCGACGTGCTGAACTTGATGTTATGACTCTCGGTATCGGTTCACAAATGATAGTAGGTTCACACGGTATCGGACTTGTGTGTGATGCAGATGCTAAAAATATTGAACCTGATGAAACTATGCAGGCAGTTGTAATTCCCGGCGGAATGCCCGGTACTCTCAATATTGAAAAATCTCCCGTTGCACAGAAGCTTATTGACTATGCAAATGAAAACGGAAAGTTTATCTGTGCAATTTGCGCAGCACCCTCAATTCTCGGACACAAAGGACTTCTCAAAGGTAAAAAGGCGACTTGTTTCCCGGGTTTTGAAGATGAACTTGAAGGTGCTGAATTTGTTGATGAAGGTGTAGTACAGGATGGTAACATCATCACAGCAAAAGGTGCCGGTGTAGCGATAGAATTCGGACTTAAAATTGCTGAACAGTTTGCAGGAAAAGAAGAAGCAGATAAAATCTATCTTTCAATTCAGAAATCATAAAATTACTATATTTTTAGAAAAGGAGGGGCTTTTATGGATGATTTTTTCTCAAATGATAACAACGATTTTCTTTCAGATTTCACACCCGACGAGAAAAAAGAAAAAAGACCGCCTGAATACAATGCAGAATCAAGAAAAAAGAAAGTGGAGAATTTTGTGCTTCACATTGATGAATTTTCTGATAAACCGGCTCATGAGGAAAAGAAGCATGAAACAGTTGCTTCCAACAGACCTCAGGCAAAAGGTGAGGTTTACTTTGCTAATTATCAGAAAAATTCAGGCAATTCTGCAACACCGAGATACACAGGTGTATCTCAGCCTCTGCAGAGAACACAGCAGGGCACTCCTCCTGTAAAACGTCAGAGACCTGCTAATGACCTTGACATGTTCAATGATGCAGGTGAAAGACATCGTCCTCCCCAGGATAAGCCTGTTTCAAAGGTACAGCCCGAAAAGAAACAGAAAAAGAGAAAAAGAAGACTCACGGAAGAAGAACTCAAAAAACTCCGTGACACTTATTCAAGAACCTTCTATATTGCAATGGTATGTGTTCTTGTACTTACTGTTACTCTTTCAACAATCGGAATACAGTGCATCAACGATGCTCTTGCTTTGTCTGTAAGTGATCAGGAAATTGAAGTGACAATTTCAGAAGGCATAACAACAAGTGAGGCAATTGACCTTTTCAAAGAAAAAGGACTTATCAACGTTAAATGGTTCTCCAATTTGTTTGCTAAATTCAGGGGATATGATGAAGAGGGTATTCACTACTACGTAAACGGTGAAGAACGTCTTCAGCCTTACGTAGGAGGAACATATTATCTTTCAAGTTCAATGGGTATTGAGGGTATGCTCAATGTTATACTTGATAACTCTGCAGGTTCAGAACAGACTGTAAGTGTTACTTTCCCTGAAGGTTACACAATTGCTCAGATTGTTAACCGTCTTGAAGATTATGAAGTTATAACTGATGATAAGAAATTTATAAGTGCCGCAAATTATGATTATAACTATGCTTTCCTTGACAATGAAAACACAGGTATGGCACTTAATCTTGAAGGCTTCCTTTTTCCCGATACTTACGATATGTTTATCGGTGAAAGCACTTCAAGTATTGTCAAACGTTTCCTCGATAACTTCGACGAAAAATGGACAGATAAATATGCAGCGCGTGCAGAAGAGTTAGGTTATACAGCAAGTGAAATTATCACAATCGCTTCAATTATCCAGAAAGAGGCTGCAGGTTCAGCACAGATGGCAGATATTTCTTCCGTTATTCACAACAGACTTAAAAAGTCAATGAACTATCCGATGCTTCAGTGCGATTCAACAGCACTTTATGTTACAAAGCACCTGACAGACCTTTTAGGTGAAAACAAAGCAATGGGATATCTGGATAAATACGATACAGCAATGTGTATGGGTCTTCCTGAAGGACCTATCTGTAATCCGGGACTTGATGCAATACAGGCAGCACTTTATCCTTCAGATACAGATTATATGTATTTCTGCCACGATAAGAGTGGTAACGTTTACTATGCTGTAACAGACTATGAGCATCAGCAGAACGTAGCGAAAATCAGATAAGGAAGGTATAACCTTGATTAAAGATTTTATAAAACCCGAAGTCCTCTCACCTGCAGGTGATTGGGAAAGACTTGTGTCAGCTGTAAATTTCGGTGCTGATGCAGTATATCTTGGAGGAGGTATGTTCGGAATGAGAACATCTCCCTCCAATTTCAGCGATGAAGAACTCAAAAAAGCAGTAGTTTTTGCTCACTCAAAGGGCGTAAAGGTTTATCTTACATGTAACACAGTACCGAGAAACAACGAGGTTGATGTGCTTCCTGAGTTTCTTATGATGGCAGAAAATGCAGGTGTTGATGCCCTGATTATTTCAGATATCGGAACTTTGAGTTTAGCCAAAAAATATGCTCCGAAAACTGAAATTCACATTTCAACTCAGGCAGGTATCACAAACTATGCAACTGCAAATGCGTTCTATGAAATGGGTGCAAAGAGAGTTGTTTTAGCACGTGAACTTTCAATGGAAGATATTGCAACTCTTCGTTCAAAAACTCCTAAAGAACTTGATATTGAATGCTTTGTTCACGGTGCAATGTGTGTATCTTTCTCAGGCAGATGTTTGCTTTCAAACTATCTTGTAGGAAGAGATTCAAACAGAGGTGACTGTGCACAACCATGCAGATGGAAATATCATATCATGGAAGAAACAAGACCCGGTGTTTATTTCCCCATTGAGCAGGACGATAAGGGTACATATATCATGAATGCAAGAGATATGTGCATGATTGAGCATATTCCCGAACTTGTGAATGCAGGTGTTACTTCACTTAAAATTGAAGGCAGAGCGAAATCTGCTTACTATACTGCTGCTGTTACAAACGCTTACCGTGCAGCAGTTGATGAATTTATGAAAAATCCCACAGATGACTTTACCGTTTCACCCTGGATAAAAGAAGAAATGAGAAAAGTAAGTTACCGTGAATATTGTACGGGATTTTACTTCGGTTCTCCTATTGAAAATGCAGAAATTTACTACGAGGGCGGTTATCGCAGAGAGTGGGATGTTGTTGCAGTCTGCGAAAAATGGGAAAATGGTGAGCTGTATGCCGTTCAGAGAAATAAATTCCTTGACGGTGATACGCTTGAAATTGTGGAAGCAGGTAAAGAGCCTTTCTCCGTGGAAGTTCGTGAACTTAAAAATGAGGCAGGAGAAAGAATTGAAAGTGCACCTCATGCCACAATGAAACTTTCGTTTGCATGTGACAGAGAAGTTGAGTCAGGTGCAATTATCAGAAAACAAAAAGAAGAACCAAAAAGAGTGATTATCTGATGGAATACAGAATTAACGTCAGTGAAATTAAAGAGAAGAGCAGTATTCTTAACGCAGGTGACAGAGTGCTTCTTTCAGGCACAGTTTACACCTCACGTGATGCTGCTCACAAAAGAATAACGGAAGCCATCAGCAAAGGTGAGAAACTTCCCTATGACCTTGACGGTGCAGTTATTTACTATGTAGGGCCGACACCAACACCTGAAGGCATGGTCGTCGGTTCATGCGGTCCTACAACTTCTTCAAGAATGGATGTTTTTTCACCTCTGTTTCTCGATTGTGGTCTTGCCGCAATGGTTGGCAAAGGTCCGAGAAGTGATGAAGTATGCGATGCTATTGTAAGGAATAACGCAGTTTATTTCTGCGCAGTAGGTGGTGCAGGTGCACTTCTTGCAAAGAGTGTGAAAAAATGCGATGTTATAGCCTATGAAGATTTAGGCTGTGAATCAGTAAAAAAAATGGAAATTGAAAATCTTCCTCTCATTGTGGCAATTGATTCACATGGCGGGAACCTTTTCAAAAAGTAAGGTGCAAAAGAAATGTCAGAGCAGAAACCACTTGAAGCGGTCATTGTCGGTGGCGGTCACAGAAGCATGAATTATGCTGAGCTTTCCGTAATTGACCCTACAAAATTAAAAATTACAGGTATTGCAGACCCGGATGAAAACAGAAGGAAAATGATTGCTGAAAAGTTTTCTATTCCTGAGTGTCATCAGTTTTCTACTGCAGAAGAATTGGCATCAGTTCCCAAATTTGCCGATGCTGTAATCAACGGAACAATGGACCACATTCATGTACAGACTACAATCCCTCTTTTGAAAGCAGGGTACGATGTGCTTCTTGAAAAGCCTTTTGCAGTAAACGAAAAAGAAGCAAGAGAACTTGTTTCTGCTGCAAAGGAGTACGGCAGAAAAGTAATGGTATGCTTTGTTCTCAGATATGCGCCTTTTTACAGGCAGATTAAAGAGAAAATCGTTGCAGGTGAAATAGGTGAAATCCTCAATATCCAGACATCAGAATTTGTCAGTTACCACCACATGTCCACAAGCCATGTAAGAGGAAAGTGGAACAATTCTGACAGATGCCATGCATCAATGCTTCTTGCTAAATGCTGCCATGACCTTGATATAATGGTGTGGATGATGGGAGAAAACAAACCTGTTTCAGTGTCATCTTTCGGCAGTAACATTCAGTTCAGACCTGAGAAAGCTCCCGAAAATTCAGGAACAAGATGTCTTGTTGACTGTCCTCTTGTTGATGAATGTCTTTACTCAGCAAAGAGAATTTACATTGACCACCCTGACAGATGGTCTTTCTATGTGTGGGATAAACTTGAACATCTTGAAAACCCCACAATTGAAGATAAAAAAGAACTCCTGAAAACATCTCCTTATGGTGTTTGTGCTTATAAGAGTGACAACAATGTTGTTGACCATCAGAGTGTACTTGTGAATTTTGAAAGCGGTGCAACAGGCACACACAACATGATAGGAGGTTCTTCAAGGGGATTAAGAACAATACATATTACAGGAACAAAAGGTGAGATTTTCGGTAACTGTGAGGACGGAATTTTCACCGTTCAGAAAATAAATCCCGCACCCGGTTGTGAGTTTGATACAGAAACATTTGATACAAGTGTTGACGGTGATTCTCACGGTGGTGGAGATATCGGACTTATTTCAGATTTCGTTGACTATGTAAGGGACGACAAAATGTCTGTTTCCTGCACGTCAATTGAAACTTCACTTCTTGGGCATCTCGTTGTTTTCCTTGCTGACCAGTCAAGAGAAAACGACGGAAAAATAATGAAAATATAAATGGAGGCACCCAAAATGAAAAAAATTGCAAAAATCTCAGTTTCATTTCTTCTCGTACTCTCAGTTGTATTTTCTCTTGCAGCACCTTCATTTGCAGCGGAGAAAAAATGTGACTGTGGAGAAGAACCCGTAATTTATGTTGCAGCTCTCGGCAGTGCAACACTTTACAACAACGCAGGTACAGAGGATGAGGAAATCGTTTTCAGACCTGAAACAGATGCATACCTTAAACTTATCGGCTCACTTCTTCTGCCTATCGGAAGACTTATTATTGACGGTAACTACCATGCTTTTGGTGAAAGCCTTTCATCTGCAGTAAACGGAGTTTTCGGTAAACTCGCAAATGCAGAAAACGGTGATTCTACATCAAACATCACAACTAAAGAAGAACTCCCCACAGACCCCACTCACGGTCTTGATTACACTTATTACTTCGGTTATGACTTCCGTGCAGACCCTCTCGTTGTAGCAGATGACTTGAACGTCTATGTTGAACACGTTAAGAAACTTACAGGTCACGATCAGGTTCGTTTCAAGGCATCATCAATGGGTGGCGTTATGGCAATGGCATATTTTGCAGAATACGGCCATGAAGATGTCAAATCAGTAATTTTCCAGAACTGCCCCATTAAGGGTACAGCAGTTGCAGGTGCACTTTTCTGCGGTGAAGTTGAAATTAATCCCACAGCACTTTACAGATATGCTTCAACAGCAATCACTACAATGGTTCCCGGTGTAGGCGGTAAAATCCTCACATTCCTTGTTGACACTCTCAACAATGCAGGTGTTTTCAAATCACTTACAGATTTTGCAGGTGGTCTTGTAGATAACCTTGTAGACCAGGTGTTTGAAGAATCACTTATCCCTGTTTTCAGAGCAAACTGCGGTATCTGGGCTTTTGTTCCCGATGAATATTACGAGGATGCAAAGAAATTCATGCTCGGTGAAAATCCCAACGAAGAACTCCTTGCAAGAATTGACGCTTACCACTACGGTGTTCAGGGCAAAGCAGACGAAATCCTTAATGGTCTTATTGCAGACGGTGTGCCCGTAATGATTGTTTCAGCAACAAACGTACAGAGAACACCTCTTGTAACTGCATGGAAGAACGACTCTGACGGTACAGTTGACACAATGTATTCATCAGTAGGTGCAACAGTTGCAGACCACGGTGCGAAACTTGCAGATGACTACAAGCAGAAAAACACAGAATGCACTCACAACCACATTTCTCCCGATAAGAGAATTGACGCTTCAACTTGTGCACTTCCTGAGCAGACATGGTTTGTAAAAGATATGATGCACTGCACAACTCATGAGGGTCATCAGGCTCTTTACAGATGGTTCCAGGAAAATGACGACAGCATCCAGACAATTCATTCAAACAAGGACTATCCTCAGTTCCTTCAGAACGACATTGAAAACAACAAACTCGTTCCTGAAAAATAAATTATACGGTGCAACTGCAATTGCTGTTGCACCGTTTTACTGTTTAAAAATAAAATGAAAAATTTTAAAATTTATCTTGACATTTCGTTTTTAGAGGACTATAATGATGAAAAATTGAGTTTTGAAGGTAATTGATATGAACTTAGCTCTTTCATGTGCAAGTAAATATTTCTTTAGCTTTAGCGTAGTCTATTATTTTGGCTATGCTTATTTTGCTATGGAAAAGTTACTTGTGAGAGCACGAAAAAGTTTTTAAATTTACTTGAATTAATTTTTTGACAGTATTTTTAAAGCCTCACTTGTAACTTAAACAAGTGAGGTTTTCTTATTTGAAGGGACTGTTCAGTATGTCAGACAAGTTGGATGAAGCAAGAGAAATTATTAACAGAGTAGATTCTCAGATGGCAGAATTGTTTGAGGAAAGAATGAGAGCTGTTCAAAAGGTTTTTGAATATAAAAAGGAATTCGGACT
>JAZRNJ010000094.1:0-2910 GCA_045648125.1 Acutalibacteraceae bacterium | reverse complement strand
TAACGAATCAGGTTGCGGTAAAAACCACAGAGCAATGAACAAATATATCAAGTCAAGAGAACCAAGAGCAATCATTCATTACGAGAACTCTCACCTTGAATTCAAAGCAGTTCCCGAGGGAGAGGATTTCAAAGATATTTCAGATGTTGAAAGCCGTATGTACGCTCCTCTTGATTATACAAAGAATTACCTTGAACAGGAAAATATTCCTAAGCCCTTCTATTTCTGCGAATATGTATGTTCGCTCACAACAGGCGATATTCACGCTCACGTTGACCTTATGGAACAGTACGATGAACTCTGCGGTATGTGTATCTGGGAAATGACAGACCATGCAGTTGCGGTTAAAGGTAAATACAAAGACGTAGGTTACCGCTACGGTAGTGACTTCGGTGATATTCCCAACGACAAACTCTGCTGTATTGACGGTCTTGTTTTTGCAGACAGAAAACTCCGTCCCGGTTACTTTGAAATGAAAAAGGCTTATGAACCTTTCAAAGCAACTTACGAAAACGGCAAAGTGAAAATTTTCAACAAGAGATATTTCACAACTCTCGGTGATGTTTATTTCACATGGAACATTGAAAAAGACGGCAAAGTTATCATGTCAGGTGAAATCACAGACACAGAAATTGCACCCAGAAGTGAAAAAGAATTCACTCTCTTTGAAGAAAAAGATTTTGACGGAATTTCAATGCTCAACATTTTCTGTAACATGAAAGAAGCAACTTATTGGTGCGAAAAAGATTACGAAATCGGTTTCTTCCAGGCTGAACTTTCATTTGAAAGAAAACAGAAAGCAAACACATGTCCTGCTCCCGAAGTGGAAGAAGGCAGACGTTTTGTTAAGATTTCAACTGACAAGGCAGTTTATACATTTGATAAATCTTACGGCAGACTTTCTTCAATTGTTGCAAATGGTAAAGAACTTCTCCATCTTCCTGAAAAACTCCAGATATGGAAAGCTCACGCTCACAATCAGGACGGTAACAGAGATGAAAGAAAATCAGCATCAATGGAAATGGCAAGACAGAAGACATATTCTTCAGTTGTCAGCACAAATGACAACAGCGTCACAATTGATGTCAGCTTCTCACTCGGTGGCGCAAGTGTTGTGCCTGTAATCAGAGGTAACATGAAGTTTACTTTCACAGGTGACGGTGCAGTTAACATTTCAGTTGATGCAAAGAAACGTGAATCTGCTCCTCAGCTTGCACGCTTCGGACTTGAGTTCATGCTCACAGACGGACTTGAAAACATGGAATATTTCGGATACGGTCCTACAGAATCATATCCTGACAGACATAAAGCTTGTTATAAGGCTCATTTCAAGTCAACAGTTACTGACAACTTTGTTCCTTATGTTAAACCTATCGAAAACTCTGCCCACTATGAATCAATCTTCGGTGCAGTAACAGATAATGACGGAAAAGGACTTATCTTCACAACAGAAGACAGTTTCTCATTCAATGCAATGCACTACACAACTGATATACTTGAGAAAACTCTTCACGATGATGAACTTGTTCCTCTTTCGCAGACAGTAGTCAACATTGACCTGAAGCATGATGTTCTTGGCAGTAAAGCTGACTATTATAAAGATTACGAGCCTGAACGTTTCTGGGATGACAATGAACTTAAACTCACTTTCAAAGTTGCTCCCTTCGATAAAGCTCAGGACAATCCTTTTGAAATGTAAAGACTGTCGATAATCCTGCATAAGCATATATGCGGACGCTGAATGATAAAAAATACAGAAATTTTTAATTGAATAAAGAATTAAAAGTGGGTGATACATCGAGTATCACCCACTTTTGTATATATTTGCCATTTTTTCACCCTCTCGAAGTACCTTTGTACATCTTCGGGGTTTAAAAATGTCATTCTTCAAATTTCTCGGCAGTCTTTTAACTTGTTATTTTTTAGTCAAGAAAAAGAGGAATTTCCATGGGAACGCCACCCTGAACTGCTGATTCGTGAGCGATAATTCCGGGAAGTGACATATTGATTGCAAAGTCAACGTCAAGTTCAGGTTTTCTGCCCTCAACAAGACAGTTGATGAAATCTTTCACCATTTTTCCGTCAGCACCACCGTGACCGCTTGAATCTTCACCCTCGTAGCATGTTGTTACGGGGATCTGGATTTTAGATGAGAATGTACCGGGGATGCTGTGAAGACTTGCAAGTGAAGGTGAACGGTCAACAATGTCGCGTCTGTCAGTTTCAATTGTACCTCTTGTGCCACAGATACGGTAGTTGTGGTCGTAGCTTGTGTAAGCACCGAAAGAAACGAGAAGTCTGATTACTGCACCTTTCTGAGTTTTGAAAAGTGCTACGCCTGTTTCTTTTCTTTCAGGTGTGTAGGGGTCGTAGTGAACATCTGCTTCCATACATGTTACGCTTATACATTTGTCGTTCATAACGTAGAGAAGTGGACCAAGTTCATGAGTAAGATATCTGATAGCAGGCTGATATGTTCTCCAATGACCTTCGGGATAATATGTGGGTGAGAATTCATCAGGGTTAAGAGCGTGAAGATATTCTGCTTCAGCGTAAGCGATTTCACCGAAAAGTCCGTCTTCGTGCATCTTCTTCCATGTCTGAATAAATGCCCAGTAGCAGCAGTTTTCTGCAGCCATGTATGTAAGTTCGGGGTGTGCTTTTACAGCATCTTTAAGCTCTCTTGCTTCCTCAATTGAGTTTACTGAGGGGATTTCGCAAAGAACATGTTTACCTGCATCAAAAGCCTTGATAACAATGGGCACGTGGTAAACAGCTTCAGTTGCTACGATAACAGCATCAATGTCTGATTTGAGAAATTCGTCATAGTCGCTGAACTGGTTAAGGTTGGGATCATTTACAGCTTCAGCAAGTTCTTCGTAACCTGATTTAAGAATAGCAGGGTTGTGG
>JAZRNJ010000093.1:0-3038 GCA_045648125.1 Acutalibacteraceae bacterium | reverse complement strand
GGTCTTGAAGAAGCAATGGCTGATGCAGAAGTTCTTATGGTGCATCTTTGCCCCGTAACTAAGAAACTTATTGAAAAAGCACCTAACCTTAAACTTATTCTCTGTAACAGAGGCGGCCATGAAAACCTTGACATTGCTGCAGCAAGTGAAAAAGGTATTGCAGTGCTTCTTAATCCTGCACATAACGCAAATGCAGTTGCAGAGTATACAGTAGGTCTTATGCTCAATGAAGTAAGAAATATTTCACGTTCTGCAATGGCAATCCAGAAAGGTGAATGGAGAGAAAAATATCCCAATACCGAAAAGAAAATCAGAGAAATGAGCGATATGACAGTCGGCATTATCGGTTTCGGTACTGTGGGAAGACTTCTCTATGATAAACTTGTAAGTTTCAACTGCAAAATTCTTATTAACGATATGTTTGAAAATTATTCAGGCATCAACAAGAATATTGCGAAATTTGTATCTCTTGATGAACTTCTCAGAGAAAGTGACATCGTTTCACTTCATGCAAGACTTTCAAAGAAAAGCATTCTTCTCGGTGCACGTGAATTCGGCATTATGAAAGACACAGCTTACTTTATCAACACAGCACGTTCATACATGGTTGATTACAATGCTCTTGCAAATGCACTTAAAACAGGTGGTATTATGGGTGCTGCAATTGATGTTTTTGACAAGGAACCCATTGATGAAAGTTGTCCTCTTTTAGGTCTTGATAATGTAACACTTACAAACCATCGTGGCGGTGACACAATTAACTCTTACTCAGATAGTCCTGCAATGATGATGAAAGAAGCTTATAAATATTTTGACGGTGATGAACCCCGTTTCTGGGTTAACAGATAACTTACTATACTTTTCAGAAAGGTAGGTGAGGCATCATCTCAGAGAGATGTTTGCCGTATTTATGAAAAAAATCAAATCACTCATTTCGGTTCTTATTGCATTATGTGTAATTCTTACTTGCTCGGTAGTCGCAAATGCTGCTTCAGCATCTGTTTCTGCAAATGCAAGTAAAACAAATGTTACTGCAGGTGATGTGGTTACGGTAACAGTTGTGCTTAATTCAAGTTCGGAGATTACAGGTATTGATTTCACTCTTACATACAATTCTGCACAGCTTGAATATCAGAGTTGTGCAATAGGTTCAGCAGGTGAGGCTTTCGATCTCATGAAAGCTGTAAATAAAAGTGGTTCTGCAATAAAAGGTGCATTCATTAACGGTAACGGAGTTGCAATATCAAAAACAGGTATACTTGCTACAGCTAAGTTCAAGGTTATTGCAACCTCTAAAACCTCATCTCCGATTACTCTTTCTGCATCAGCAACAGATTCAAAAGCAAATTCTGTTTCTGTGATTGTAAGCGGAACCACACTTCAGATTGCTGCAAAAGCTCCTGTGGTTACCCCTGAACCGGAAGTAAAGCCTGAAGTGAAACCTGAACCGGAAGTTAAACCCGAGGTAAAGCCTGAGGTGAAACCTGAACCGGAAGTTAAACCTGAGGAAAAGCCTGAAGTTGAAGAAAGTGAATTAACAACAAAGATTATTGCAACTGAAACAATAGCTGTAAAAAAAGGCAATGTTTATCAACTTGCAAAACCTTCTGCAATGACAGGTAAGGTGACATATTCATCAAGCAAAACATCTGTTGCAACTGTTTCAAATTCAGGTGTGATTACAACTGTTGCCAAAGGTATGACAACAATTACAGCTATGAGTGAAAACGGTGTTATCAAAATGTGGCTTCTCATTGTAGGGGATGGTTCTACAGTAGAAACAACCACTGTAGAAGAGAGCACAACAGAAGAAGAAACAACAACAGAAATTGCAATTATCGGCGAAGTAACAGAGGAGTCAACCACAGAAGAAGAAACTACTGCTCAGACAGATACCGAGAAGAAAGATAACGGCGATGAAATATTCCGTCTTATATTCGGTACGGCTGCTGCAGTTGCAGTTCTTGTGGTAATTATAACTATTGTTTCAATGATAAGAAAAAGAAGAAGTTTCATGTAATGTGAACGGTTAGTAATACGGCAGTCATACGTCAATTAATGAAGTATGGCTGCTGTTTTTTGCTTATTATGAAAAATTTTTCATAATAAAATAAGGATGTTTTATTATATTTTTTAAGAAATGTACATTGGATAATTTTTACAGATTATGAAAAATGTAACAATTATAATTGTTCTCTTGGAGAACATATCTAAAAAAATCAAAAAATATAAACAACTTATGAACAATTCATTATAAATTTTAAATAAATCTTTTAAACCTTGACAAAGCATGTCTAAAATTAGTATAATTGTAGGCATGAAAGTACAAAATGGATAGTTTATACCTTTGCTTTCAGTTACAGAATTGTTACAAAAAATGAAGGATTTTATTTCAAAATTAAAGTGTTTAAAGGAGTGATGGCGTGAGTTTAAAATATGGTAAACACACAAGAGGTGGTAAGCCTGAAACAAAGAAGTTTGACATGGTAATGCCTCCCAAAAAACAGAATATGTTTTTAATGCCTCTTGTATGGGCTTTTTCAGATTTTCAGCGTTTCATTCATAGGGCAAAACTTCACAAAGTTAATATGGAAGGCATAAAACCTCCCTTTATTCTTCTTTGTAACCACAATGCCTTTTTTGATTTTTATATTATGAGCCACATGCTCAGACCTTTCAGAGGTTATTTTCCTGCAGCAGTAGATGATTTCATCGGCAGAGAAGGTGCTCTTCGTAATCTCGGTGGTATTCCCAAGAGAAAATATACAACAGACCTTAGTGTTATCCGTAACTGCAAACAGGCAATTCAGGATGAACAGATTTACGGTGTCTATGTTGAAGCAAGATATTCTCATGTAGGTAAAACCGAAGTTATTCCTGATTCTGTAGGTCAGCTTTGTAAATATCAGAAAGTACCTGTAGTTACACTTAAAATGTCAGGACATCATCTCTATCAGCCCTTCTGGAATTCAAGAAGAAGATATATCAAGCCTGTTGAGGCTACAATGACATGCATTTATAAGCCTGAAGAACTCAAG
>JAZRNJ010000092.1:0-2851 GCA_045648125.1 Acutalibacteraceae bacterium | reverse complement strand
AATCGATTTACCTGCACCTGTTTCACCTGTCAGCACATTAAGACCGATATCAAAACTGATATCAGCACTTTCAATAACAGCAATATTCTCAATTTTCAGACTGTTAAGCAAAACTAATCACCCTATTATCCTATTAAGCCTTTAAATTTTTCTGAAAGATTTTTCGCATTTTCTTCAGTCCTGCAAAGAACAAAAATTGTATCATCACCTGCAACTGTTCCTACGATTTCAGAATATGACATACTGTCAAGGGCACTACATGCTCCCTGTGCCATACCTGCATGACAATTAAGACAAACAATGTTCATTGCATAATCAACACTTGTCACGGCTGATGAAAAAAGCATAAGAAACTTTGAACTCATGTCTGCCGGTTTATCTTTCGGAAGACTGTATCTGTATCTACCGTTTTCGTCAGTAATTTTAATAAGTCTGAGTTCTTTGATATCTCTTGAAACAGTTGCCTGTGTCACATCAAAATCATGTGTGCAGAGATATTCAAGAAGTTCCTCCTGTGTTGCAATGGGGTTTTCTGAAATTAATTTGAGAATAAGTGAATGTCTTTTTCTTTTCATGATAATTTCTCCTCAGTTACTTCTTAATTTTGTGTTGAGTATATCAACAAATGTGTCTGATTTGATACGTATGAAATCTGCCGTTTTATCTGATTTTTTTACTATAATTTTACAGTTATTTGCAACGGGTACACCTTTTCCGCCGTCGAAGAAAACAAGAACATTATCCGGATCTGTGTCATTTTCAATTTCAAAAACACATTCGCTTCTGAAAATCATAGGACGTTGAAAGAGTGAATGGGGACAAACCGGTGTAAGAAGTATACTTTCAATAAGCGGGTCAATTACAGGGCCACCTGCAGAAAGTGAATATGCAGTAGAGCCTGTAGGAGTTGAAAAAATTATCCCGTCTGAATAATAATCGCTGACTTTCGCACCGTCACAAAAAACTTTAAGGTTAACCATATTTACATGCTGTGAGCGTCCTACAAAAACATCATTTACACAGTTGATTTCTTCTGTGACTTTTCCGTCAGAAACAATCGTAGCAGAAAGCATCATTCTTTTGTCTACCGTGTAATCACCTTTTATCAGCCTGTCAAGAAATTCAAGTTCCTGGCTTTCAAGACCTGCCATAAAAGCAACTCTGCCTGCATTTATACCCAGAATCGGTTTTGAAAATGCAGATGCAATTTTTGCACAGTTGATAATTGTTCCGTCACCGCCGATTGCAATTACAGCAGTTGCTGTCTTATAAAGTTCAACTTCTGACATATATGTAGAACATATATCTGAAAAAGTTTCTTTAAGTTCTTCTGACATTGCAAAATCTGCGTTCAGTTTTTTTAGTCCTTTGCAGACAGACCTTGTGACTTCTTCAGCTTGTTGCCTTGATAAATTAGGGACAACTGCAAACATGGTTCTCACCTCATTTGTCGAGATTTTTATGTGACTCTTCTGCAAGTGCTGAGGGTGAGATATCCGCCAACATTTCAGGAGAATCAGATTTTTCTATAAGCATAAGATATTCAATATTTCCTTCAGGACCTTTTATAGGTGAATAATCAAGTCCGACAACATTAAATCCGTTTTCGACAGCAAAAGCTGTGATAGTTTCAATAACTTCAACATGAGTTGAAAGTTCACGGACCACACCTTTTTTACCGATTTTATCCCTACCTGCCTCAAACTGTGGTTTTATAAGACATACAGCTTTACCGTCTTCTTTCAGAAACTCACGCAGAACAGGTAATATAATTTTAAGTGAAATAAAAGACACATCAACACTTGCAAAATCTATTTCTTCCGTTACTGTTTCTTTATCAAGATAACGGAAATTTGTTCTTTCAAGATTCACAACTCTTTCATCGGTTCTCAATTTCCATGCAAGTTGACCGTAGCCTACATCAATTGAATAAACTTTTTCGGCACCTCTCTGCAACATGCAGTCAGTAAAGCCACCTGTTGATGCACCAATATCCATGCAGACATTATCATCAAGTTTAAAACCAAAACTATTGAGTGCTTTTTCTAATTTATAACCGCCACGGCTGACAAATGGCATTTTACTGCCTCTGACTTCAAGAGCATCTTCAGGCTTGAGAAACATACCTGCCTTGAGTGCTTTTTGTCCGTTTACATAAACTTGTCCTGCCATTATAAGTGCTTTTGCTTTTTCACGGCTTTCAGCATGTCCTTGCTCAAAAACAGCCGTATCAAGCCTTAATTTTTCAGCCAATATTTTCACTCACCTTTTTCGCAATTGACACGTCATCAAGTCCGTATTTTCTGAGCTGTGATTCAACTGATGCGTGTTTTACAAACTCATTGTCAACTGCTGTAACTGAATATTTTCCCTTGAAACCTTTTTCAAGAAGAAGTGAACCGAATCGTTCCGAAACAGAACCGTTTCTGATAGACTCTTCAAAGAAAAAGATATTTTTACTTTCAATAATTTCATCAAATACTTTTTCATTAATCGGTTTGATTTTGTTAAGTTTTAGAATCTTAACATCCACACCGTCTTTTAAAAGCATCTCTTTTGCTCGGCATACATTTGCAAAAATTCTGCCGTAAGTCACAATCACAGTTTCTTTGCCATTACCGTAAAAATCATAGTCACTATCGCTCTGAATGAAATCTGAGGGTAATATATCTTCAGTACCTCTTGGATATCTGATAGCCACAGAATTTTCGCCACAAGCCAAGACTTTATCAAAAACTCTGTTCATCTCATCAAATGATGATGGTGAATATACTTCAATTTTCGGCACAGTATTAAGAAACGGAACATCAAAAAGTCCCTGATGTGATTCACCATCAACACCTACAAAACC
>JAZRNJ010000091.1:0-1547 GCA_045648125.1 Acutalibacteraceae bacterium | reverse complement strand
CAAGCATAGGTGATGATGCGTTCTATTCTTGCGACAGCCTTACCTCAGTCACAATCGGAGACAGTGTGACAAGTATAGGTGATGGTGTGTTCAGATATTGCTACAGCCTTACCGATGTTTACTACAACGGCACCGAAGAAGAATGGAATGAAATCACAATCGGTTCATATAATGAAGATTTGCTCAATGCAACTGTCCACTTTGCTGAGCCTGAGAAACAGTTCGACATTTTAAATCTCAAAGTCCTTCGTGGTACTGCCACTATGGAAGAAATTGACGGTGAGGAAGTTATTGTTCTCACAAAAGCAGATGGCAGAACAATGGTTGGCTTCTACAAGGATTTACTTGACGGAAGTACAGCTGAAATTGAAGTTTCTCACGGCGTAATCAGAGATATGGACACATATTACGTTGCTTATGCTTCAGAAAATCAGGGCTTCAATCCCTCTGCACGTGTTAAATTTACATTTACAGACGGAACAACTCAGACATACACAGTTGTTTTCAGACCTCATGATGCTACGGTTCCCACAGTTTCTCCTTACGGATGCGACGCTGATTCTCTGACAAAACAGGATTATAAAGATTCTACTTGCATCAAAGAAGGCTATGATGAACATTACGCATGTTTCTGTGGTAAACTTTTCCTTGATTCAGAAGCAGAAACTGAAACAACATTGTCTGAAATCAAACTTCCCTTAGGTGACCATATCCCCGGTGAAGCAGTAAGAGAAAATGAAATTCCTGCAACTGAGGGTCTGGACGGCTCATATGATTCTGTAGTTTATTGTGCAGAATGTGATGAAGAACTCAGCCGTACAAATGTTGTTGTTCCTGCAACAAATCCACAGGCAAACATCACTCTTTCAGTTGATGATGTACATCCCCAACCGGGAGATATCGTTAACGTTACAGTATCTCTTGAAACAAACTACAAGGTTCATGCTTTCCAGATAATGCTGTCATACGATAAAAATTATTACGAAGTTGTAGGTTCTCCCTCAGGTCTCCTTACAAATGAACCTGCTAATTTTACAAGTATTGTTCAGTCAAGTCTTAATTCTTCTGCACAGGATGAAATGTACGCAGGTCGTTACACAACAGCAGAAAAAGCTCAGTTTGGTCTTGTAAGATTTGGTTACACATGGTTGGAAAGCCTTGGTGCAACTGCTCCTGTTATGTTTGACAGTGTAACACCTATAGCAACACTTAAACTCAGAGTTAAGGATGATGCTCCTGCAGACGGTAAGGGCGTAATCAAGGTTGACCCTGTATTTATTCCTGAAGATGAAGAACCTTCATTTGATTCAAGGTCAGCTACTTACGTAGGCAGAGGTACAACCACAATTTACGATTCAGCAATTAACGGTCAGCTTTATGGCAATTCCATTGACGTAAGCGGTGCTTTGTTTGACGGTGTTGACCCTGTAGAAGGCAATATCGTAATAGAAAATGAAGTACCTGCTACATGTACAAGTACAGGTAGCTACGACAAGGTTCTTTACTGTTCATGTTGTTATCCTACAACAGAACTCAGCCGTGAAACA
>JAZRNJ010000090.1:0-2846 GCA_045648125.1 Acutalibacteraceae bacterium | reverse complement strand
CACTTCAAGTCCGTCCATTTCAGGCATCATAATATCAAGAAGAACTACGTCAAAATCACCGTCCGCTGCTTCATAGGCGTCAAGTGCTGCTCTGCCGTTATCAGCCTGACTTACTTCGTATCCTGAGCGCTGTAAATTAATAACAATAAACTCTCTTATTGATGCTTCATCTTCTGCAACTAATACTTTTTTCATTTAATGTTAAACCCCTCTCTTAATTGGATATATTGACGTTTACAAGATTACTTTCAACAAAACCCATATTTTTACCATCATCAGTAATCTTATATACAATGATTTTATTGTCTGTTGAATTTGAAGATAACTGTTTATAACCGGAAGAAATATACTTATCAGTCTCCTCAAAATTTATGTTACAAACAGAGACCAGTATTTTACTCTCTTCAAGATTTTCTCTGTTATATGACATGACATTCCACACATCAGTTTTTGTGTTTCTCAAAACCGTAATATGTGACAACAACAACTCGTTAATTTCAAGAAAATCTTTATCTGTGAAATATAACCTGTAAGCACCTGATTGTTCAAGTTTTATTCCGTCATTCTCAGGTATAAGACTGCACCATTTCGTATATGTCAAAGCTGAATTATACCGTTTTTCATCAAGTGATGAACCAATAATATTTTCCTGTACAGGTATCTCAACAAAAGTATCTGCATTTATGTCACCACTCAAAATCGGCAGCGTTCTCAGTGTTGAAAATGCCGAGTTTGTGGATTTATCAACATGCATCACACTGAGACTTGATCGCTCTGCATCCCAGTAAACAGCATCTGTACCATAAAGACCATCTGTGTTAATGTAATCATAAACTGCAATCATGGGAATATGTTCATTGTTCGTTTCCTGACAGATTGAATTGACAAAACCTACAATTTCTCTTGAAAGGGAAATCATACCGATGTTGAGCACGTCATATTTATCAATTCTTATTACCTTGGCGGTAGGAACTTTTGTTTTATCGGAGAAATCACCATTAATGAGGAAGATTTCATAAAAACCGTCTCTGTCAACATCAACGTATCCCATGCTCTCGTAAGATTCATCACATACAAGCCTGAGGTCAGCACGTCTGCCTTCCCCTACAAGTTTGTGAATAGTCATAACCTTACTGTCAATATAACTCCATGTTGTGACAATATCATACTGGTTAATATCTTTTGACAGATTCCTGAAAGACAAGGACTCAATATTACTGCCGTAACCTGAAAAGTCACCTATTGAAACCCATTCATCACCCACATGTTTCAGGATATTCATGTGAACACTTGTCTCATTGGATATAGTTGAATAAAAAGCAACAGCTTCTTCAGTCGTATCATAATCAAGGTCAACCAACGTAATTGAAGACGAATAATCAGTAGATGAACTTATGGGATTTTTCAGTACAATACTTTCACCTGCAAATTTTTCAATGGCATCTTCAATTTCAGCACCTGATTTTGGCGGTCTGAGTAATTTATCAGCAGAAAGTACCGAGAACTTACAACCACCCAGAGAAAACAATGAAATAAGTAATAGAAATATCGTAACTATTCTCATTTTTTTCTTCATACTCAAACCTCCTTTTTACGGTGCAAAAGTACAAAACACATACTTCCACACATACTTTTCTTTATACTAATGAATTATATCACATAAGTCTCTGTTTTGGCAACATATAACTGTACATTTCTTAAGAATTTTTAATAATTACATAAATTGTTAATATAATATATACATTTTGTGCATGTAATCTATTGACAAATTTCTGACGAAGTAATAAAATAAAGATTGTTAAAAATTTAAACAACTCATGTTAAACACGGAGGAAAATTTATGGGTTACACGATTAGTGAAAAAATCATTAAAAATCATATCGTTGACGGCGAACTCATCAAGGGTACTGAAGCCGGCATACGTATTGACCAGACTCTCACACAGGATGCCACAGGTACAATGGCATATCTTGAATTTGAAGCTATGGGAGTTAAAAGAGTAAAAACTGAACTTTCAGTAGCATACGTTGACCACAACACTTTACAGACAGGTTTTGAAAACGCTGACGACCATCGTTTTATTCAGTCTTGTGCTAAGAAACGCGGCGTAAGATATTCACGTCCCGGTAATGGTATCTGCCATCAGGTACATCTTGGAAGATTCGGTATTCCCGGAAGAACACTTATCGGTTCTGACAGCCACACACCTACAGGTGGCGGTATCGGTATGCTTGCTATCGGTGCAGGCGGTCTTGACGTTGCAGTTGCTATGGGTGGCGGTGCATACTATATCACAATCCCCAAGACAGTAAAAATCGAACTTAAAGGCAAACTTTCACCCTGGGTTGCTGCAAAAGACATCATTCTTGAAGTTCTCAGAATTATGTCAGTTAAAGGTGGCGTAGGTAAAATCATCGAATATTGTGGTGAAGGTGTAAAAACACTTTCAGTTCCCGAAAGAGCTACAATCACAAACATGGGTGCAGAGCTTGGTGCAACAACTTCAGTATTCCCCTCTGACGAAATCACAAGAGAATTTCTCAAAGCTCAGGGCAGAGAAGAAGATTATGTTGAACTTTCAGCAGACGAAGATGCAGTTTATGATGAAGAAATCGTTATCGACTTATCAACACTCAAACCTATGGCTGCTTGTCCTCATATGCCCGACAGAGTTAAAACAGTTGAAGAAATCGGCGAAATCACAGTTGACCAGGTATGTATCGGCTCTTGCACAAACTCATCTTATGTTGATATGATGAAAGTTGCTGCTATCCTCAAAGGCAAAAAAGTTGCTCCCAACGTAAGCCTTGCTATTGCTCCCGGTTCAATGCAGGTTCTTCATATGC
>JAZRNJ010000089.1:0-9946 GCA_045648125.1 Acutalibacteraceae bacterium | reverse complement strand
GTTTCTGTCCGCCTGACAGGTTATGGGGTTCTGCAAGACGCTTTTCATACATTTCCACAGCTTTAAGAGAAGCGTCAACTCTTTTCCTTATTTCCTCAGGAGGTACACCAAGATTTTCAGGACCGAATGCAACATCGTCTTCTACAATTGTTGCTACAATCTGATTATCCGGGTTTTGGAAAACCATACCAACTTTACGTCTTATTTCATATTTTAAATCTTCATCTGATGTGTCCATACCCATTACGGTAACTTTCCCGCTTTCAGGGATAAGAATTGAATTTGTAAGTTTTGCAAGGGTAGATTTACCTGAGCCGTTATGACCAAGGACTGCCACAAGCTCACCTTTGTTTATTGTAAGGTTTATGTTTTTCAGAGCCAAGGGCAATTCAGGTTCATCTTCCGCATTTTCATAACGGAAAGACACATTATCAAATTTTATAAATTCTTCAGCCATATCTATTACCTTATTTCTGCCAGATTGCCGTTGCACCGCAAGGAAGAACCATTTTTGATGAAGTTACGGGAATACCGATTTCATCACTTGAAACTGTTCCGCCGAATTCAGGTACCATTATGCTTCCCAGTATGTACTGCATAACAGAAGGTGCAAGACCTGTTGTATAGGAATTTATGAACATTGCAAGTGCATCATCCGCAACGATTTCCTTGCAAAGAGAAACAAAATTATATACTTCATCTTCAAGTTTCCATATTTCTCCACCGGGACCTCTGCCGTAAGAAGGCGGGTCCATGATGATAATATCATATTTGTTTCCTCTGCGGATTTCACGCTGAACAAATTTAATGCAATCATCAACGAGCCATCTGACAGGTTTATCACCTACACCGCTGAGCTGTGCATTTTCTCTCGCCCACTGAACCATACCCTTTGAAGCATCAACATGAGTAACTGATGCACCTGCTTTAAGACAAGCAATTGTAGCACCGCCTGTATAAGCAAAAAGGTTAAGGACTTTAACAGGACGTCCTGCGTTTTTTATAATTTCTGTCATATAATCCCAGTTTACAGCCTGTTCAGGGAACAAACCTGTATGCTTAAAGCCCATGGTTTTAATATGAAAAGTCAGGTCATTATAATTGATATTCCACTCTGCAGGAATTTTTGTATATGTTTCCCATTGACCGCCACCACTGTTTGAACGATGGTAACGGGCATTGGCTTTCTTCCATAAAGGATGTTTTTTATAAGTTTTCCAGATTACCTGAGGGTCAGGACGTATGAGAACAATATCCCCCCATCTCTCAAGACGCTCACCTTCTGAGCAATCAATTAATTCATAATCTTTCCATGAAACAGGTGTACGCATAATTACATTAACCTTTCTTCTACTACTTCCGCCACTTCAGATGCAAGTTTTTCAATAAGAACTTTATCTTCGCCCTCAAGCATAATTCTCACAAGAGGTTCTGTACCTGAAACACGGACTAAAACTCTGCCCTTGTTTCCAAGTTCTTTCTCTGCTTCTTCTATGGCTATTTTTATTGATTTGTCTGTTGAAAAACGGACTTTGCCCATTTGTGACACACGAAC
This sequence comes from Acutalibacteraceae bacterium, assembly GCA_045648125.1. Taxonomy (GTDB): domain Bacteria; phylum Bacillota; class Clostridia; order Oscillospirales; family Acutalibacteraceae; genus SIG575. The sequence continues at coordinate 8,391 of JAZRNJ010000089.1, read as the reverse complement.
ATTTTTGTTAACCTGAGGATAGGTGTTCATCATAGATGCAAGTTCTGACAACTTCTTTCCTGATTTTTTAAGAACGCTCAACAACTGTAATGCGGTCAGCTGTCCGTCTCCTGTTGTTGCATAATCAAGAAAAATAACGTGTCCTGATTGTTCGCCACCTAAATTATGTCCGTTTTCAAGCATATTTTCAAGAACATATCTGTCTCCGACTTTAGTCTTCTGACAGTCAATTCCGTTTTCTTCACAAAATTTAAAGAAACCCATATTACTCATTACAGTAACAACGGCAGTGTTATTTTTAAGTCTGTTTTCTTCTTTAAAAGCCTTAGCACAAATTGAAATAATTTTATCTCCGTCAACAAGTGAGCCGTTTTCGTCCACACAAAGGAGTCTGTCTGCATCACCATCAAAAGCAAGACCAAGTTGACATTCAGGGTGATTTTTCACATAACTGCTTAACGTTTCAAGATGTGTGGAACCACAGTTTTTGTTTATATTCATACCGTCAGGTTCTGCTGAGATTATATGACAGTTTGCACCAAGACGTCTGAACATACGAGGTGCTGTGACTGAGGCTGAGCCGTTTGCACAGTCAAGCGCAATATTCATGCCTTCAAAATCACAGTTAATCGTAGTTTCAAGGTGAGCAATATAATCAAAAATGGCAAATTCTGAGCGTTCAACACTTCCGATACTGTCGCCTGACAACACAGGATAAGCCATTGTATCATCTAGGATAATTGATTCAATTTTTTCTTCAAGGCTGTCCGGTAATTTATATCCGTCAGATTTAAAAATCTTAATTCCGTTATATTCAAAGGGATTATGGGAAGCTGAAATCATTATCCCTGCATCGAATCTGTATTTTTTTACAAGATAGGCTACTGCAGGAGTTGGTACAACACCAAGAAGTAACACATCAGCACCTACTGAGCATAAACCTGCCGTAATTGAGGCTTCAAGCATTTCCGAAGAAATTCGTGTGTCCATTCCAATCATTACTTTAGGTCTTTTTTTATCAGCAGAAAGCACCATTGCTGCTGCTCTTCCGATCTGCATTGCAAGTTCACATGTTAAATCAAGGTTTGCAATGCCTCTTGCTCCGTCTGTACCGAACAATCTTCCCATAATTAAAAACTCCAATCACATCATCATTTGTTGTTGACCGGGCATTGGAATCCCTAAATGGTTGTATCCTGCAGGAGTAACCACTCTACCTCTCGGAGTTTTACTTATAAACCCGAGTTGCAGAAGGTACGGTTCGTAAACGTCTTCTATTGTGACTGATTCTTCACCGATTGTGGCTGCAATAGTTTCAAGACCAACGGGTCCTCCGTTGTAGTTTCTTATCATTGATGTAAGTAACAATCTGTCAATGTTATCAAGACCGAGTTTGTCAATTTCCATTCTTGACAAGGCAAGGTTTGCACTGTCTGAAGAAATTGTACCGTTACCTACAACTTCGGCAAAGTCACGAGAACGTTTCAGGAGTCTGTTTGCAATTCGTGGAGTACCTCTTGATCGGGAGGCAATTTCCAATGCTCCTTCATTTTCTATGCCAATACCAAGGATATTAGCACTTCTTGTGACTATTTTACCCAATTCTTCAGGAGAATATAATTCAAGACGGAGAACAACTCCGAATCTGTCTCTTAATGGTGCAGAAAGCTGACCTGCACGTGTAGTTGCACCAACCAAAGTGAAGTGAGGAAGGTCGAGCCTTATTGAACGTGCTGACGGTCCTTTACCGATGATGATATCAAGTGCATTATCTTCCATTGCAGGATAAAGAACTTCTTCAACTGCACGTGAAAGACGGTGAATTTCGTCGATGAACAACACATCGCCTTCATTCAGGTTGGTAAGAAGCGCTGCAAGGTCACCCGGTTTTTCAATTGCAGGACCTGAAGTTACACGGAAATTAACGCCCATTTCGTTAGCGATAATTCCTGCAAGAGTTGTTTTACCAAGTCCGGGAGGTCCGTAAAGAAGAACGTGGTCAAGTGCCTCGTTTCTTTTTTTTGCAGCTTCAATATATATTTTCAAGTTTTCTTTTACTTTTTCCTGACCGATATAATCATCAATACTTCTCGGTCTGAGTGACAATTCAAGGTCAACATCCTCAGGAGAATAATCAGGAGTTACAATTCTGTTTTCAAAATCTGTATCCATACTTTTCACCTTTCATGACTTAAGACATAAGTTTCTTGAGACCGACTTTAATAAGTTCTTCCGTAGAAAGAGAAGTATCTGCACCTTTGAGAGCATTCTGTGCTTCGCTTCTTGTATAACCAAGAGAAACAAGTGCTGCAGATGCTTCTGCGATATTTCCTGTTGACTGAGAAGAAACAATATCTTCTTCCTTGAGAATACCCACCGCTTCTTCAAGGTCAATTTTGAGTTTGTTTTTAAGTTCAAGCACAACTCTCTGTGCAAGTTTCGGACCGACGCCTTGTGCCTGAGTAATAGCCTTTACATCACCCACAGCTACACTTGCTGCAAGTGCTTCAGGACTAAGACGGGACAAAATTGCAAGTGCTGCTTTCGGTCCTACTCCCGAAACAGATATAAGCTGTTTGAAACATTCAAGTTCTTTTTTATCGTGAAATGCAAACAAATCCATAGCATCTTCACGTACATTAAGGTAAGTGAAAACAAAAACTTCCTCACCTGTTTTAGGTAATCTTCTGAGTGTATTTGCCGTTGAAAAACACATATATCCTACACCGCCACATTCAACAGCAAATGAAGTTTCATCAGAAAAAATAAGTTTTCCTCTTAAACTGTAATACAAAAAATCACAACCTTTTATCTGAGTTTACCAAGTAGTGAACCATGAGCATGAGCGTGACAAATTGCCATTGCAAGAGCATCAGCAACGTCGTCGGGTTTCGGAATTTTTTCAAGATGAAGAATCATTCTTGTCATTTCCTGAACCTGTTTCTTTTCAGCACGTCCGTAACCAACAACACTCTGTTTGACCTGCAAAGGAGTATATTCAAATGCAGGTAAACGGTTTTTCTGTGCTGCAAGCATTATTACCCCTCTTGCCTGTCCAACATCAATAACTGTTTTCTGGTTTGAATTGAAAAACAGTTTTTCAATTGACAAAGCATCAGGATGAGTTCTGTTAATTATTTCATTGACGCCATCATATATCACTTCAAGCCTTCTGTTGAAAGGCATACCTGCAGGAGTAGTTATTGCAGAATATTCGAGTACTCTGAAGTGATTATTAACATATTCAATTACACCGCAACCTACGATTGCATATCCGGGGTCAATACCTAAAATTATCATTACAAACGCCTCAAGACACAATTATCGATAATATCAAGATATTATAGCACATTTGTACGCTTAAAGCAAGAAAAAGAGATAATAAATATTACAAAATTTTCATTAATTTGTCGTTCAATCACTCAATCATTTTTTTATTAAAACAACAGCTTCCTCTTTGAAAGGAAGCTGTTTAACATTATGGATTTATTTAATTTTACCAAAGCAGACTTACATTCTTTGCATGTGAGTTGATACGAGCAACGTCAACTGTATTAACCTTTCCGTCACCGTTTACATCTGCACAATCAAGGGGATAATCAGAAAGTAAGGAAACCTTCTTCGCATGAGAGTTAACACGTGCAACGTCAACGGTGTTAACTTTTCCGTCACCTGTAACATCACCATTCAGGAACAGTTTAAACTCCATTGAAATGTCACCATCTGTTGCTGAAACGAGATAGTCTCTCGTTATATAATTTTTCTTTGAAAAAGTCAATGTATATTCACCTTCAGCAAGACCACTAAGTTTAAGTTCTGTCATATCACCTGAAATGATTTCTTCTTTAACAACTTCACCCTCAGAATCCGTAACAGTTACCATAATGCCTGTTGCAGGAATTGTTACTTCCTCGGTTGCATTGCAAATAGAGCAAGTTCTCTCCTTTTTACCCAGCTCGGTTAATGTAGGTTCAACAGTAACTTCCCATTCACTATAGCTGTGACCTGTTGCACGAATTACTTTCTGTTCAACAATAATTTCACCACAAACAGAACAATATATTCCACCGGCCTTACCATCTTGTGTACATGTAGGTTTAACATCTTCAAAAGAAACCTCTTCATGACCATCATCTTTCACTTTGAACACAAAAATGACATTAACTGTAGTTTCATCAATAGTCATTGTTGTTTCTGTTATATTGCCATTTTTGTGCCAATCTGCAAAGTTCAGATAATATGTCCCACTCTTTGATTTTTTTATCGGAGTACCATCGGTTTCGATAACAACGTCTTTTCCGTCTTTTGTAGTTGGATAAACACTTATTTTTGTTGCACCATCAAGTGCTGTCAGAATAATCATTTTGTCCATTGAATTTACTGTCGCATTTTCAGTGCGAAGGTTTAATACATCAAATTCAATTTCGGGTACACTTTCTGTTTCTTCCACGTCACAGTATTCACACTTTCTTGTTCTGATACCCGCTTCTGTAAACGTTGGTTCTTTAATGCATATCCATTCTCCGAATTCATGACCGAGAGCATCAATTTTTTCCTGTTCAAGAAATACTTCTCCACAAAGTGAACAATGCTCGCCTTTGGTAAATCCTGCTTCAGTACAGGTTGCTTCGACCTCGTCGTCAACAACTATATTGTGTTCTTTCATCAGAATTGTTTTTGTGTAAGATTCACCACAGAAGCAAGTAAATTTTTCTACTCCCTCTTCTGTGCAGGTTGACTCTTTGCTTACCTCTGATGTATATGAGTGCTCGTGTCCGTCTGCACCGTGACCTTTACAGGGTTTTAAATAAGCATAGGTAACTATCGTATCAGCAGTTTCTTTATATGTTTCCATCATATAATCACAATAGAATTCACTTATAAGACCCGCTTTATAACTCTCCTCCACACCTTCTATCTTTGCTTTTTGCGATGCTTCATACTGCTCTTTCTGAGCTCTGAGCTGAGCGTTAAATATTTCTAAATATCCTTCTGTATCAGATAATCCCTCAACCTCATCTAAGTATTTTTCTTCAAAGCAAAGGGTTCCGGCACCCAAGCCCAAAGGAATCTGCATATATTCATACTTACCTCCTTCAAGGAGTTTTTCCATCAATTCGTCAGAAATATGAAGTGTAAGATTCGGATTTCCTCCGGGAACAGCTTCACCTGCCAGACCAAAAGCACACTCACTTATATAATCTACGTCCGGAACCATATACAGTTCTGCTTCCGAACCGGTAGGATATAACAACAGTGCTTTTCCATCTTTACTAAACAACACGTCATCTACTGAAGCAACGTATTTATTAGTGCCGGATACCGTATATTTACCAACCTTTGCACAGGGTACAAAGTATGCAGATAAGGAGGTGTAAAAATTATAATCACGCTCTTCTTCGCTTTTTTCAAGAGTTTTCAAAAGATTCACAGCATAATCATCATTGATAATCACTTCATCGATTTTTGCTTTTAAAAATGAAGTGGGTGCTAAAATATAATTTTCACTAAGTTCAACCACATCAATGTTTTTAACTATCGGTTGTATAAATAAATTATAATCATAATATTTATAGCACAACATACCGAATTCACCTGAGAAGTACGGATTTTTTTTCGATACGTTGAATTCTTTTAAATTTTTATAACCGGTTCCTCCCAAATTATACAATGTTGCGTAAGTACCTATAACAGCGGTAATTATAACCAAAGCAGATTCTTTCTCTGCAATGTCAGTTGCTGTATCGGCCTGTTTGAGGTATTCATCAAGTGCGTTATAATCCAATAAAAGATTAAACCATGACGGAGAATAACTTGCACCCCATGTAACATTTTCGAGATATTTTGCACTACTGAGTACTGTCGGATCAGGCGTAAACAGTGCAAGTAAATCTTCCATAGAATCTGTCGATATTTTTTTGCCATCAGATTTAACTGTGTCAGGCATAACATACGTCTTTTTATACGATGCTGTGGGATAAAGATGAAGTGTAGAGATATCTTTATCGTAAAGGACACCATCAATAAGTTTAAAATCAGTATTAGCTTCACTCAATTTTATCTCTTCAATTAAACCGCAAGCTCCTTTTACTGCCATAAAATGGTCAAAAGAATTTAAATCTTTACCAAGATTAATAACAGTTGTTTCATCACCTTTAATCCAATTGATTATTATTTCGCCGTTTTCAATGGAAATTTCAGATGCACTTCTGCCAACACCTGACATAAACAGACTTTTACAGCCTGATATCATAGGCATGCGGAAATATTCAAGATTTATAGTTCCTGCAAAAGCATTTGCACCGATATGCACAATATTATCAGGAATTTCTATTAATTTAAGATTTATACATTCAACAAAAGCATAATCACTGATACCGGTCATACCATCAGAAAATTCTACTGCTTTTATTGATTCACGCAAGGAATACCATGGTATTTCAGTTTCAGATGTATATGTAGACATTTCACCATTACCGATAAACTCAAGCAAACCATTTTCGTATAAAACCCATGTGAGCTCATTACCGCAAAAGCCTGATGACACTACAGCACCATTTTCACCAAGGCAGTAAATTGTTGCGTTGTCAAGAGGAGAAGATGAACCTGCTTTTATTGCATTCCAGCTTGATTTTGTTCCGTTGAAATAAACTTCAGAAAGATTATCGCATCCGTTGAATATTTCTGCATTTAAGGAAGCAACACCGCCACCTATAATAACTGTAGTAAGATTTATACAATTCACAAAAATCTGACTACCGATTACAGCAACGCCATTTCCTATTGACACAGTTTTCAGATTTTTGCAACCGTAAAAGGCGAAATCACCTATATGTGTAACACTATCAGGTATTGAAATTGATACAGGATTTTCCAAAAGAGAAAAAGCATAACTGCTTATTCCCGCAACTCCGTTTTCAACATTGATTGTCTTAATAAGTGAACGTTCATAAAGCCATGGTACTGTGCGGTCATTATAATCATACATATCGCCTGTACCTGAAATGTTCAACAAGCCTGTTTCTTCATCAAGAGACCAGGTCAGATTATCACCACAATCTCCACTATATGTTTTTGCTTCTGCTTCTACAGCAAAACCAAATGATTCAGATAAATCAAACCCTACAAACCCTGACAATGGTGCTATACCAATCGTCATTACCATTGCAAGTAAAATTGCCAAGGTTCTTTTTAAAGTGTTTTTCATTTTCATCCTCCTGATAAATTATAGAAATTTGAATATTAATACTATCAAAGTTATTTTAACACAGCAGAAATTTTTATGCAATAGAAATGCCGATTATTAATCCATATAAAATCCAGCGGCTGTGCCGAAACACAACCGCTGAAAATCACTTATAATATAAAGTTTTCAAATCTCTGTTTACGTTTATTTTTTTTAGGTAGTTAATTTCTTCCTGTCTTGCCTTTTTCCAATAAAACGGAAAGGTAAACTCTTTTTGATACGGCTTAATATAAACTGAAACTGCACCACTGTTATTTGCACCAACAATATCAGTAAAGAGCCTGTCACCTATGAGAGCCATTTCATGAATTTTTACACCCATTTTTTCAGCTGCCATAAGAATTATTTTTGTATCAGGCTTTTCTGCGGGACCATAGGAAGGACAATCGAATATCTTACCCATCCATTTTGCTCTCAGCTCAAATGAATTAGAAACAAATGATATTTTAATACCTGCAGACTTTACCTTTTTTAACCAGGCTTTTACCCCTTTTATAGGAGTCATAGTACAGTCATAAACAGATGTGTTATCAAGGTCAATAGATAACGCTTTGACTTTCATTCTTTTAAGGTCATCAATTGTGATATCAATTAATTTGTCAAAACAAAAGTCAGGTGTTGCATTCATTGTCAAATCAGTCATCTGACATCTCCGCTTCTTTGATAAGTTCATCAGGAATTGCTTCACCGTGTTTTACAAAGCAGATGCTGAGGAATGAAATTATAAACGCAATTGGGCTGAACACAAAGAGTGTGCTGTAAGTTCCTGAGAACATACGGAAGATACCGAATACGATAGGTGCTGCAATCTGTGCTGAGAATGTTGCAGTATAGTAATAACCTGTAAAAGTACCGATTTTTTCCTGACCGCCGATTTCAAGAACAAGAGGAAGTGTATTAACAGTAATGAGCATGTTTGCTGCACCACCGATAACAAGAAGAATCCAGATCATCCAGTTAAGTGCAGGACTGTCTTTTAAGAAATAAACAAGTGACAATGTTGAGAAAAGACCAAGACCGATAAGAATTGTCTTTTTTCTGCCAATCTTTTTACCAAGTTTACCTGCAGGAATTGCTGCTGCCATTGAACATACAGCAAACACTGCCATAAGGAATGTTGCCTCAGCAGTAGTTTTGTGAAGAAC
>JAZRNJ010000088.1:0-5496 GCA_045648125.1 Acutalibacteraceae bacterium | reverse complement strand
ACCGTAAACGCCGATGGCGATAAGGGCATCTTTAAGTCGCTGCATTCTTACTTCGCAATCTTTTGTGTCAACAACTGTTTCTGTGAGCATAAGTTTGCAGTCATCAAGGGAAGCCTGAAGTTCTGCTCTCTGTGCTTCGGTCATTGTTGTGTTTTCAGCAAGTGCTTTTTCTGCGTTAGGAATGTCATTTCTTCTAAGGTCTCTTGTAATTCTTGAGCCGTTGAACTGAGGATAATTTTCAGGGTCTGAATGTACATCCTTGATTGTGTCATCTTTAAGAAGAACACCTGCAAAGTTGATAACAGAGTCGCTTCTGCCTGTTTTTTCGTGGTTAAGTCCCTGTACATACCATGTTGTTTCAGGAAGATATGATGTTGATGCATCAATTACTCTGTCGGGTGAAATGTGGTTATGTGTTGGGTCTGTGCACACAGGATTTTTTGCTACATAGTCAGCAGGAAGTGTTTCGCCAAGGTTTGCAAATGTTGCAAAAAGGCTTGTTGACGCTGAGTGGATAATTGTGTCAGCATTGATGTAAAGTGCACTTGAACCGATAGGATAAAGCGGAAGACCATAAGAGCAGATAGCGTGTACAATACCACCGAATTCATCGCTCATAAGTCTGGCAATGTTAGCCTGAAGGTTTTTCTGTGCGGTGTTGTAAAGTTTAACTTTTGCTCTGATTGTATCGTATTCAGGACCTTTATCCTTGAAATAGATTTCATAAGCTTCCTCAAAGTTTGCTTTGGGAAGAAGTGCCCAGAAAATTGTGCAGTTACCTACAAGAGTATCTTTTGCACCTGCGAGAATTGAGTCGAGAACTGAATCAAGAACATTGTAAGGAAGAATTCTTAAAACAAGATTGAGAAGATATGCATACCATTCTTCTTCAAGAAGTTCGGGAAGAATTCTTGTGTAAAGGAATTCTTTATCATTAAGAAGTGTGTCGTCTACAAAAAGGTCACCGAGAATTGCAGAGCCGTCAAGAGCAGCGATAACGAAAACAATTTTGTGAACACTGTCGTAATTATCTGCATAATTTTCGTATTTACCTGAGAACATTTCAAGCCATGCTGTTACGATTGTACCACCCATACTGATAGGAGCAAGACTTACTTCTTCAGAATCTGTCTCTTTTTTAACCATTTCAATGAAATCGTTAAGGTCTTTTGCAATCTGAGTAACATCGCCTGATGAATTGTAGGCAAAGAAATAGAGGTTTTCTTCACCGATTTCTTTTGCAACATCCTGGAAAGGAACTGCATTGTAAACGATATTTTTATGTTCTTCGTCCATTTCAGCTACTGAGCAGTACTGTCTGTCCACATAAGTAGGATAAACAGGGTCACCATTAAGGTCACATGCGTTGTACTTGAGAGCATTACATGCTGCTTTGTAACCTGCTTTTGAAGCAAAGTCATGCTGAGTAATAAGAGTAAGAAGAACAGGGAAAAGAACTGTAAGAACAAGTTCTTTGATGTCAACTGTCAAAGGCCATCCTGTGATTACCTTTCCTTCGTCGTTAAGAAGAGGTTTACCGTTTTCATCCATAATAACAGTATTAATCTGCGAAATACCGTGGATAATGATAACGGGAATCTGTTTGTCTGCAGTGAGTGCGTCTTTTGCTTCTTCAACTGTAGAAACAACCTGTACCGGCTCTGCATTGTCAGCCGCAAGAACCTGTGACACTACGCCAAAACTCATTGCTAAAACAAGCATAATAGCAATAACTTTTTTGAAAACTTTGTTCATAAAAACAAGCCTCCTTATAATTGTATTAGGGAAATTGTAACATAATTTATAAATTTTGTCTATACTTTTAAATAAATATCAGTAAAATATATTAACTTTATTTATTGACATATCTGCTTCACATCTATATAATGAATTTGAATTTCAAATTCAAATTCGCGGAGGTCTCGCAATGAAAAGATTTTTACCGTTTTTACTTGCAATTCTGCTGATTTTTTCAGGATGCAGTATGCAGAATACAAATAAAAAAGATGATGAAAAACTTAAAATCACAGCCACTATTTTTCCTCAGTATGATTATCTCAGAGAAATAACAAAAGGTGCCGGAAACATTGAATTAAAGCTTCTTATTCCTGCAGGAAAAGAGGTTCACGGCTTTGAAACTGCTCTTTCTGATATTTCGGCAGTCAGCGAAAGTGACCTTTTTGTTTACACAGGTTCAGAAGATGACAGTTGGGTGAAAGATATTCCCGAAAACGGAAACAAACGCCTTGCCTTATGCGAAATTATAAAAGATTACAAAGATGAACATGTATGGACTTCCCTCAGAAATGCAGTTGCAATTACCGAAGAATTATGCAACGCACTTTGTGAAATAGATAAAAGCAATTCACAACTTTACAAAAACAACGCTGCTTCATATATTGAAAAACTGAACTCCCTTGATAAAGAATTTGAAGATACAATAAATAAATCCGACACAAAAACTCTTGTTTTTACAGAAAGATTTCCTTTCCTGAATTTTGCAGATGATTACGGATTAAATTATTACTCTGCTTTTGAAGGTTGTTCAACTGAAACTGAAGCAGGAATAAAAACAATTAATTTTCTTATAGAGAAAATTAAAGAAGAAAACATTCCTGCAATTTTCACAATTGAATTTTCTGACAGCACTGTTGCAGAAACAATCAGCCGTGAAACAGATACTGAAATTCTTCAGTTTCATTCATGTCACAATGTAACAGAAGAAGAATTTGAAAATGGTGAAACTTACCTTTCTCTCATGACAAAAAATCTTGAAAATCTGAAAATCGCATTGAACACAGGAGTCTGATATGAGTCTTATTAACTGTAAAAACTTAGAACTTGCCTACGATAACAAAACAGTCCTCAGGAATTTATCTTTTGAGATAGACCACGGGGACTATCTCTGTATTTTAGGTGAAAACGGCAGTGGTAAAAGTACACTGATGAAAGCACTGCTTGGTCTCATAAAACCTGTATCGGGAGAAATTAAATTCTGTTGTGTAAAGCACAGTGAAATTGGTTATCTGCCTCAACAGACGGATATACAGCGTGACTTCCCTGCTTCTGTGTGGGAAGTTGTAATTTCAGGAACTCTGGGAAAAAGAGGAATAAAGCCCTTCTATTCTTCTCATGAAAAAAATCTCGCAAAAAAAAACATGGAACTGCTTGGAATTTCTCATCTTAAAAAGCATTCTTATCAGGATTTATCGGGTGGTCAGCAGCAGAGAGTCCTTCTTGCACGTGCAATGTGTGCCACAACATCACTTTTACTCCTCGATGAACCCGTTGCAGGTCTTGACCCTGTTGTGACAGAAGAAATGTACAAAATAATAAAAGAACTTAACGACAAAGGTATCACAATAATAATGATTTCCCATGATATTAACGCTGCAACAAAATATGCAAGTCACATTCTTCATCTTCACAATGAACCACTTTTCTTCGGCAAAACGGAAGATTATATTCTGAAAGGTTCTTCCTCATTTTTCAAGGGAGGTGAAAAAGAATGATGACACTTAGCGAACTTTTTTCAAGCGAATTCATGATAAACCTTGTGGTAAGAGCTTTGGTGGTAGGATTTCTTGTTTCACTCTGTTCTTCACTTTTAGGTGTAAGCCTTGTACTCAAAAGATTCTCTATGATTGGCGACGGTCTTTCTCATGTAGGTTTCGGTGCAGTTGCAATTGCAGCAGCACTTAACATGAGCGAAATGAAACTCGTTTTTTCAATTCCAATCGTTATTGTTACTGCCTTTTTCCTTTTGAAATTGGGTAACAAAGGCAAGGTCAAGGGTGATTCTGCAATTGCAATTGTTTCAACAGGTGCTGTGGCTTTAGGCAGCCTCCTTTACAATATGTCAGGACAGAGAAGTACAGATATCTGCAACAGCCTTTTCGGTTCTGCATCACTTTTTACAATAGGAGACATTGACCTTATCCTCAGCCTTGTTCTCAGCATCGGAATTATCATTCTTTTTGTTTTCTTCTACACCAAAATTTTCGCAGTCACATTTGACGAAAATTTTTCAAAAGCAACAGGACTTAATGTAAATCTTTATAATACTCTTCTTGCAATTTTCACTGCAGTCACAGTAGTACTCGGAATGAATATGATGGGTTCTCTTATGATTTCTGCACTTATTGTTTTCCCTGCTATGACAGCAATGAGGGTTTTCAGAACATTTAAAAGCGTACTTATTTCGTCTGTCATTATTTCTCTTGTCTGTTTTGTCATCGGATTTTTCTGTGCTTGTCTGCTTGGTTGGCAGACAGGAGCGTGTGTTGTAAGCGTAAATCTTATCGCATTTATTCTGTTCCATTTTATTGGTAAAACTATTGCAAATAAGAAATTAGTGTGATAAAATAATTTTGAAATTATTTCAAAGGAGGAAAAATTCATGGCAATTTTTCAGAAAATCGCAGCAGTTATAATCGCTGCATTCACAGCTTTCTCAAACATCTCAGGTTTTGTAGGACTTGAGGCAAAACCCGGCAATTACGAAACTTACAAAAACGTTATCGTAATGATCGGTGACGGCATGGGTTTCAATCATCTTGAATCAACAAAACAAAAATACGGTATTGAAACACTTGAAATGGAAAAAGCAGCTCTCCATTGCGAATCTAAAACAAATTCACTTTTCGGAGTAACAACTGACTCAGCAGCAGGCGGCACTGCTCTTTCATCAGGTATCAGAACATTCAACGGTATGATTTCAACTTATGGCTTTGATCCTCTCAAAGTTTTCGGCACTCCCAAAAGTATCACAGAAGTTGCTATTGAACAGGGCAAAGCAACAGGTGTTATAACAACTGACTACACTTCAGGTGCTACACCCGGTTCTTTCAGTGCTCACACTTTCTCAAGAGACAACGATAAGGACATCACAGAACAGCAGCTTGCTTCTGACATCGACCTTGTATGGGGCGGTTACAACGGCCTTGCTACAGCAGATGTTGTTTCAGCAGCAGGACGCACATATATCGGCACTGCAACTGACCTTGCAAAATTTGATGGTGAAACAAAATCATTCGGTCAGTTTGATTTTGAAGACATGAAAAATGTTACAAACAACCATGACACACCCACAATTGAAGTTATGACAGAAAAAGCAATTGAAGTTCTTTCTAAAGATGAAGACGGTTTCTTCCTCATGGTTGAAGGTGCTTGTATTGACAAACACTCACATTCAAACAATATTGAACCTATGATGCTCAGCACTTATGAATTCGACAAAGCAGTTGGCGCTGCACTTGAATTTGCTGAAGAAGACGGTGAAACACTTGTTGTTATCACAGCTGACCACGAAACAGGCGGTCTTAAATACGATGAAAAGAACGATTCTTACTATTGGACTTCAGGCGGTCACACAAATGTAAACGTTCCCTTGTTTATCAACAAAAGCGGTGCAGGTTTCTTTGGTGGTGTTGCTTACAAAAACAAACACGTTTCTGCTCAGCTCGGACTTGTTCTCGGTGCAGAAGAAGGCACATA
>JAZRNJ010000087.1:0-4743 GCA_045648125.1 Acutalibacteraceae bacterium | reverse complement strand
GGCATTTTATTTTTATTGAATTAACTGGGTTACTTTTTAAACCGAAGGACAAGATAAGACAGTTTTTGTCACACTTTGCCACATTTTTGCCACACTTTTATCCACACTTTTCATGTTAATAACCTCGGCTTAAATTAAGACTTAAGTAATTAATCAATATTGAGGATTGCTGTTTTTCTGTGCGAGTGATATAATAAACACATCAATATTTAACGAGGAGAAAATTATTATGGATATCAGTTTTAAAAAGATTGTTGAATTATTAGAAATTGATGCACCTACTCATTTTACCGCAAAAGATAAATTAGATAAAGAAAATTACGTATCTTGCCGTATTATGGGCGAAGCAGAAAAAAATTCAATTTTTGCAGGGAATCATGACCCTAAATGCAATTATGACAGTAGTGATGTAGGGTTACATTTCCCAGATATCAACGTAACAGAATATTATGATTTAGAAAACAAACGTAATCCAGTTGCAATCAAGTGTCGTATCGATGACATTAGTAACGAAATGATTGTACACTTATCTGAAATCCCAATTATTTTTGCAACATACTGTGTATTACACGAGTATGGGCATTGGATATATTTTTTGAACTCGAAAATGACTCCATACGAATATTGTGAGGCAGAAAGGAAAGAGCGTGCGCCATACGAAAAAACAGCAAAAGAACTTTATGAAATGCCAGACAATTCACCAATAAAGATTGCACTTGCAGAAAAATTTGATAGAGAAATTTATTCACAGTTTTCTTCTGAAAAAGCCGCAAACAAATATGCATTTGAACACATATTGGATGCAATATCAAAAGTGCGAAATTTTTTAGGATATTCTGCACAGGATTTATTCAATCAACACTAACTCGAAAATTTAACGTTAAACCTTGTAAAAGCCAAAAAACCCCCTACTGTAGCAACAACTACAATAGGGGGATAAATCATTTAGGTAATTTTAACCAAGCATTACTTTATTCATTTTTGTACCTCCTCAAACTTTTGTGCAACGTGCATCTTTTACTGATTTATGTTCGTTACAGCTTCGCCCAGGTTTTGGGACCTGCGATGCCGTCAGCTTCGAGTTTCGTTTTCTTCTGGAAGTTCTTCAGGGCGTGTTCGGTGTTTGCGCCGAATGAGCCATCGCAAACAAGGTCTTTTCCGTCTTTGCCTTTGTAACCGAGCTTATTCAACTTGGTCTGAAGGAGTTTTACATCATCACCTTTTGAACCGAGCTTTACGGTTGTGAAGAATGATGATACAGAATATGTAGAGCCGTTTGACTTGTATCTGAAGAAGGATTTGCTTTTCCTTGTGTCAACGTGGAGGAACTTCTGATACTTATCATCGAGTCCCACACCTGTGAAACCGATTTTCTCAGCATACTGTGCTGCTTCGAGAAGTCTTGAAGTATCCTGGATGGTGATATCTGCTGCAAGGCCGTAAAGATGCTGAGAACCGGATACACCACCAACTTTTTTGTTGTACGATGCTGTTCTGTAAGCTGATGAAATACTGATAGGACCGAACTTGTCCCTCATCTTCTGAAGGAGTGTGACAAGTTTTTCGTCAATGAGGATTTCATCAGAACCACATCTGCTTCTGAACTCTTTGACTTTGAAGTTTTCGGACAGTTTCAGTTCGCTGTGTTTTTTAAGTGAATATTTTTTAACTGCCATTTTCTTTCATCCTTTCTTCCTCTGCGTAACGTTCCATTAAGTGCTTATATTTCTGCTTGATTTCTCCGTTGCCGTTTAGGGCAACATATTTCTCTCCAGCCTGTAAACGCTCTCCAAGAGGCATTTCTTCGCTCATAATGATGATACGCAGTTCATTCATATAATTTTCGGTAGTATGTTCTTCTACCTTTTCAACCTTTTCCTGTATATAATCAGTTTTTGTATGCAAATCACTTAAATCTTTTGTTAAGTTTTTCAGGTCTTTTTTGAATTGAGTGATTTCGTTTTTCATATCCTTGAAAAAGTTGATACATTTTTTTACTCTTTTTATTATTGGTACTGCAAGTTTACATATTGTGAGAATCGCCCCAGCAATACCAGCTAAAAGCAGCAAGATTTCATAGGGTGTCACTTTGTGCCCTCGCCTTCTTCAAGCAACTTCATATTGCTTGCCCATTTCTTTTTGGCTTCTGCGAGAACGCTTTCGACAAGCTGAACGAGTTTCTTTTCAGTCACAAGCAATTTAAAGAGCTTCGGTAACTTCGGATAAATCGCCGAAATAACGCTTGCAAGTTTCAGAACACCTGTACCGCCACCGTAGGCTTTCTCCGCTTCGGTGACGAGTGAGAACAACTGCTGGCGGACCAGAGGAAGGTCCCTTTTATAAATGACATAAACGAGCACACCGACTGCGAATGTCAAAAGCAGGATATCATACCCGTGGTTAATAATAAATTCAATGATTTTCATTTCCAAAATCTCCTTCTACAGAATTTTCAAAATTTTGTTTATTGTGATTTACACGTCTGTTTTTGTAAATCTTTATTGCGTTTTCAATGCCTGCTTTGCAAAAATAACCGCCAACACACACCCGAAAAGTTTCGTTAAACTCCGTTGTCATGGTAGATAAAACAGTGCTATCCGGCGCTGTGTTGACTACAATTGCAATGTACAGGCTTATCAAAAAGAAGAAAATCGTTAAAGTGACAGTCAGCTTTTTTGAAAATTCAAGCATCCAATGAAAAATACTGCTCATGCTTGTTTTTTTACGTTTCTTCTTGTCAGGCATGTCCTGAATATGTTTTATCCGAGCCATGTTATCACTTCCACAAAAAACGAAATAATTGAATGGACAAAAGCTGAAAAATACAAAGACCCCATGTCAAAAAGATTATATAACAGTGCAGTTATCATTTTTTATTCCTCCTCACAATATTTTCGCAGTTCTTGCTCCGCATAAACGAGTTCTACTCTTTCGTTATAAAAAACCGCAAGCAAACGTTGAACCGTAAAGATTTCGTCTGCATTGCGGTTTTTCTGTGCTTTTCTTAGTCTCAAACGATATTTCTCAATTTTTTCATCAAGTTGTTTGATTTCCTTGAGATAATCGTTGCGGAGATCTTCAAGTGATTTACTCTCCATCGCTTTCCGACTTTTCTTCATTAAAAAGGAGTTCTCTAAGAGCCTGTTCAGCGCCGATGAGAGCATTAACCTGAGCAACAAGCTGTTCTCTCTGTGCTGCAATTTCTTTGAGTTTAGCTTCGATTTTTTCTTTCATGGTTTAACCACCTTTCAAAGTTGAAATTTCCGCTTCAAGGGTTGTAATTTTGTTACACAATTCCTGAATACCTTTCCAGCAAATTGCGACCATTGAATATAAGTCAATATGTTTTCCGTCTGCCGTTATAACCGCATCTGGAGTTTCTCTACCAATAACAAAGCCAATGCTATCTTTAACCTCTGTGGATGCACTTTCAGTTTCTCCCGAGGATTCATCTGACCCACTTTCAACGGAACCATTGTTTTCTGTTTTCTCTTCCACTATATCTTCATATCCATCATCAGTTGATGTGTCTTCCTGGATATATTTGTAGGTATAAATTTTTGATGATTCAAACAAACTAAGAACATCACAAGCGTCTCTGATGTCTTCTTTGATGTCTTCTGTAGAGGACAAAGCAATACTATTTGCGTATATTCCTCCTGTTCCTTCCCACCATAATTTCTTGTTACCGAGTTCAAGAGCAGCCGAATAACTATCTTCTGAGTTATAACCAAAAATTCTAATAACACCATTGTCACCATCGGCAGTTAATGATGAATCTCTTACTGGAGGTGTAACATCAAGACGAGCATAGCAATACGTTATATCCGGATTCAAAAGCTGTATAGTTGCAGCAGCTCCACTTACATACGAGCTTTTCGCGCCGACACCAAAAGAAGCCTTATAGGTCTTCTCTTCAGCGTCACTGGTTTTAAATCGTCTCTTTCTTGCATGAATTATTCCTTTATCTTCATCCGTTGCGTTATCAGAATGAGTTATTATACTTCCTCTAAAATAAGCATTCAGTCCGTCTTCGAAATAAGACAGCGAGTCTGACGTTTTGAACTGCATAAACGGTTTATAGACACCCTGAGAGTTTGTGTAGTAAAATCCTATTCCGGCAGCACCAGAAGCACTTATCAATGATTGATACATGCTTGATACCTGTGCTCCACCTATGGGACTTATAGAGCCTATGGATGAACCATTATAAGATTGTCCTATATAGCCGGAAGATAAGTCTGTACAAAACAAGTCATTGGTAATTTTCACAGTGCCACCGGTTATATTTGCGTTATTTGTACAAATAACACCAGAATCAAGATTGAAGTAGGATTTGCCATCTGCAGACTGCAAAAGGCCTGTTTTGATGATATTTGCAGTAAGAGAACCTGTGGTAATGAAATCAGCATTAATCTTCCCATCCATGGTTATCGCAGTATTATACGGCCCATCTATTCCGGTTGAAGAATACCCAAGACCATTAATATTCCACTGCCACACTTTTTTCGCCGTAGAGGTTGAATTGGTTTCCATAACAAGCAATCTTTGAGGATTTTCTGAAGGATCCAAAACCACAAAACCGCCACTGTAACCAGTTATTTTTTCTGTTGCATTAGTTATCGCAGCTTCATACTCTGCAGTGATTTTTGAATAATTTTCATTTTGTGATTTTTTGAGTGTAGAAACATTTGCACGAAATTCAGACTGTGCCTTTTGTAAAGTCGATGAGAGGTTTTGCAT
>JAZRNJ010000086.1:0-4718 GCA_045648125.1 Acutalibacteraceae bacterium | reverse complement strand
TGCCCGTTATGGACGTAGAAAAGTTAGATTATGACGAGGTTATGAAACGTTTTGACGTCTACCTCAAATGGCTCTGCAACCTCTACGTCAACACAATGAACGTCATCCACTATATGCACGATAAATACGCTTACGAGAAGTCACAGATGGCTCTTCACGACACTGATGTTGAAAGATTTATGGCTTTCGGTATTGCAGGACTTTCAGTTATCACAGACTCACTCAGTGCAATCAAATATGCAACCGTAAAACCCATCCGTGACGAAAAAGGCTTTATCGTTGACTTTGAAACTGAGGGTGAATTCCCCAAATACGGTAACGACGATGACCGCGTTGACTTTATTGCACGTGACCTTGCACATCAGGTTATCACAGAACTTCGCAAAACTCCCACTTACAGAGATGCGATTCATACTCTTTCCGTGCTTACAATCACATCAAACGTGGCTTACGGTAAAAAGACAGGCGCAACACCTGACGGCAGAAAGAAAGGCGAAGCTTTCGCACCCGGTGCAAACCCCATGCACAACCGTGAAGAAAACGGTGCACTTGCATCTCTCAACAGTGTTGCAAAAATCTCTTACAACGATTGCCGTGACGGTATTTCAAATACATTCTCAATCACTCCCGATGCTCTCGGCAAAGATGAAGATTCAAAAATCTCCAACCTTGTTCACGTTCTTGACGGATATTTCAGAAAGAACGCTCATCACATCAACGTAAACGTGCTCAACCGTGAAACTCTCATGGACGCTTACGAACATCCCGAAAATTATCCCAACCTGACCGTTCGTGTTTCAGGCTATGCAGTAAACTTTGTCAGACTTTCACGTGAACAGCAGAAAGAAGTTATTTCACGTACATTCCACGAGAGACTTGCATAAAATGAAAGGTTATATTAACTCTGTCCAATCTTTCGGTGCAGTTGACGGACCCGGTGTCCGATATGTGATTTTCATGCAAGGGTGTCCTCTGAGATGCTCCTGCTGTCATAATCCCGACACATGGGAATTTTCAAAAGAAAACGAAGTAACTGCTGAAGAAATGCTCTCAAAAATTCTCCGTTTCCGTGATTATTTCGGCAAAGACGGTGGTGTTACCGTATCAGGCGGTGAAGCACTTATGCAGTGTGAATTTGTGACTGAACTTTTCACCCTCTGCAAAAAAGAAAACATCCACACCTGCCTTGACACAAGCGGATGCATTCTCGATGAAAAAGCGAAAAAATTACTGTCACTTACTGACCTTGTACTTCTCGATATAAAATACACAAACGAGGAAGATTACAAAAATTACGTAGGTTGTTCACTTGAAGATGTAATTAAGTTTTATGATTATCTTGAAGAGAATAAAATCCCCACATGGATTCGTCAGGTGATTATTCCCACAAAAAATGACACTGAAGAAAATATCAGGCAACTTCTTGCAATTACAGATAACCATAAAAATTGTACGGAGAAAATTGAACTTCTTCCTTTCAGGAAACTGTGTCAGCCTAAATATGACAATCTGGGAATAATTTTTCCCTTTGGTAATATCCCCGAACCATCACCTGAAAAAATGGAAGAATTAAAAAAACTTATAAAAAACAATACAAAATAACACAAAACCGCTGTGACTCAAAACCTGAGTTTCACAGCGGTTTATTTTTTTGCTTTTTACAATGAAATATTTCCTGACGGGCAATTCATTAATCGCCCCTACGAAAAATTCATATTACAACCAACGGCTATAGCGTAGGGCGAGGGCTTGCTCTCGCCGTAAAAATGTAACTAACCTGACGGCAGGACCAAGGCCCTGCCCTACGGTGTGAAAATAAATTCACAGGTAAATTATAATTCATTGCTGAGTTTCGGTTTCAGCCTCCCCTTGAAAATGCAAGGGGAGATGTCTCGTCAGCAGACTGAGGGGATTTTTCGTTTAAAATAATTTTTTATAAAAACAAGTACTCCTATACCGAGCAATGGAAAAATCATTGCAACAAGCATGCCTGCTTTCATACCAACCTGCTCTGTTGTCAGGTTGAAAGTATTTCCGACCGTAACGGCAAAATCACTTACTGCAACCTTATCTGCAACTGCTCCTAAAAGCTGGGGTGCTACAGATGCACCAAGGTCTCCGCCTGCTGCCATAAGAGCATAAGCAGTAACACCGGGAGACGGGATTTTTTCTTCCATAAGAATAAGTGTACCGGGCCAGAGCATTGATGTGCAAAGTCCTGTAAGCACACAAGCAATCATGGAAAGAACGGGAATCATTGAAACACCTGCAATAAGGTAGCAGACCGTCGCCCCAATCATTCCTGCAAGAAGTACAGATGAAATATTTTTGCCGTATTTCGCATAAAGTGTTCTGCCTATTCCGAGAAGAATTGCAAAGAGCGTAAGTCCTAAAATGTCACCGACTGCCTTTGAAATGTGAAGAGCGTTTTCAATATAACTTGAAATCCAGTTTGTCATAGAGTTTTCTGCTGCACTTCCAAGGAAGATGCAAACAACACAAAGGAGCATTGAAACGCCTTTTTTATTTGCTTTTGCGTTGTTATCCTGATGCGTAAGGTCCATTTCGGGAATGGGTGAAATATTGAAAAGCACAAGTGAAACAAGGCTGAGCAATGCAAAAAATCCTGTCAGGTACATCCAGTTTTCCGTACCAAAAATTTTTATGAAAATTGTGCTGACAACAACTACCATCACAACTCCGTAAGCATAAAGCGAATGAAGAATACTCATATCTTTCTCAGGAGTTTCTGAGGGAATTGCTGCAATTATAGGACTCAGAAGAACCTCACAAAGTCCTGCTGCAATTGAGAAAATCACCGTTCCGAGAAGAAGTCCCAAATAGGCATACTGAGGAAAAACCGACGGTAAAACTGCATAAACGGCAAGTCCTGTGAAAGTTATAAGCGGCATTGTTCTGATAACTTTTTTCACATTGAAATATTTTGTAAAAAAAGTAAAAAGAAGGTCAACAATAAGCTGTGTGCAGAAATTTGTAAGCACAAGTGTTCCGAGAAGTGTGTATGAAATGCCGTACATTTCACGGAATGTAACAAACAAAAGTGGCGGCAGACTGAATATTGATGACATTGAAAGATACGTTGAATAACAAGCAATTTTTGTTCTTTTAAAATTCACTTTTTTATCTCCTTTAATATGTAATTCAACTGATTATAACACAGCAAAAGATAAATGTAAATAATTTTTAATTGTCAGCAAATACTATAACAGGTGATAAAATGAACAGTGTTATAAAATTCAAAAATCCACCATGTATTACTGCTACAGCCTCTGTGGTGGGAAATGAAGAAGGAAAAGGTCCCCTTGCTAACGAGTTTGACGAAATTTTTGAAGACGCAACTCTCGGTCAGGATTCATGGGAAAAAGCAGAAAGCCTTCTTCAGAAAAAAGCAATTGAAAAGGCAATAAAAAAATCGGGCAGAAAGAATGATGAAATTGACATTCTTTTTGCAGGAGACCTGCTTAATCAATGTACAGGCTCCACTTTCGGCATAAGAGATTTACAAATCCCCTTTGCAGGAATGTACGGTGCATGTTCCACAATGGCACTTTCCCTTGCAACTGCTTCTGTTTTTGTAGCAACGGGTGCTGCATCCGTTGCCGTTGCTGCCACTTCTTCACATTTCTGTTCCTCTGAAAAGCAATTCCGTTTTCCTCTTGAATATGGTGGACAGAGAACGCCCACTGCACAGAGAACATGTACTGCTGCAGGTGCAACGGTAGTTGAAAAAAGCAACGGAAAAGTTCTCATTGACAGCGTAATTTACGGTAAAATTCAGGATTTGGGAATTACTGATGCAAATAACATGGGTGCTGCAATGGCACCTGCTGCTGCAGACACAATTTCCCGTTATCTGAAAAGCACAAAAACCCATCCTGACGATTACGACCTGATTCTGACAGGCGATTTAGGTTTTGTGGGAAGTGAACTTCTTATTAAATTACTGAAAGAAGACCACTCCATTGACATAGCACACGTTCACAATGACTGTGGAAAAATGATGTTCTACCGTGAAAGCCAGGATGTTCATGCAGGAGGTTCAGGTTGTGGTTGTTCTGCAAGTATTCTCAACTCTCTCATTCACAGACAACTTTGCCAAAAAGAACTGAAAAATGTACTTTTTGTGGCAACGGGAGCACTCCTTTCCCCTACCTCAACAATGCAGGGCGAGTCAATACCGGGTATTGCTCACGGAATTTTACTGAAAGGAAAAGACTGATTATGCATCATTTAGCTTGTCTTATCTCAACAATCAGGTGCAGTGCTCATGTGCTGAAACTCATTGAGTGCATCAAATGGATGGTAGTTATCACAACATTTGTCGCAACAAGTATCTGTGCATGTAAATTGCTGAAGAATAGTTGTGAAAAATAAATTTTTCAATGAAAAATCCCCGACCTCATTTTCTTGCGAAAATGCCACCTCCCCTTGCATTTTCAAGGGGAGCCTGAAACCGAAACGCAGTAATAAATTAACGGTTTTATCGTAGGGGACGGGTCTCCCGTCCCGAACAAATTTTCATGAAACCTTGCGGGAGGAGAAACGGTTCCCCTACGATATAACAATTAATGCACATATAAATTATAATTTACCTGTAAATTTATTTTTACACCGTAGGGCAGGGCCTTGGTCCTGCCGTCAGTTTTATCGGATTTTACGGCGAGAGCAAGCCCTCGCCCTACGATATTATTTTAATG
>JAZRNJ010000085.1:0-2477 GCA_045648125.1 Acutalibacteraceae bacterium | reverse complement strand
CCTTGATGCAATTTGTAATAATGTAAAAGAAACAATGAAAACTGTAGGTGAAAATGTTGATGTACTTGCTATCATCAAAGCTGACGCTTACGGTCACGGTGCTTTGCGTACAGCAAAGGCTTTGTCTGAAATCGGAATAAGCAACTTCGGTGTTGCAACGGCTGAAGAAGCAATGCAACTGAGAAAAAACGGTATTGACGGCAAAATCCTCATTTTGAATTACACATTTGAAGAAAGCTACGTCAGACTCATTGACAACGCAATAACAAGCACAGTTTTTGAATATGGTCATGCAAAGAGACTTAACGACATTGCAGCGATTCTCGGCAAAAAGGCTGACGTGCACATTAAACTTGACACCGGTATGGGCAGAGTAGGTTTCGTCCCCTCTGATGAAAGTTTTGAAACTGTGAAAGAAATTTACAACCTTGAAAATATTACTGTCAGCGGTATTTACACTCACTTTGCATGTGCTGACATGGAAGACAAGGCTATGACATTTGAGCAGATTGAAAAATTTGATTCATTCTGTAAAAAACTTGAAGATAACGGAATTGATATTCCTGTAAAACATCTTTGCAACTCAGCAGGTATTATGGAATTCCCCTCTGCTTATGCAAATATGGTAAGAAACGGAATTATCACTTACGGCCTTTACCCATCAGACGAAGTTGATAAAACAAAAATTTCACTCACCCCTGCTATGAGCATTAAAAGTCACGTGGTTTACGTAAAAGATGCACCTGCTGATTTTACAGTAAGTTATGGTGCAACTTATGTAACTGATAAAGAAACTAAAATTGCAACAATTCCTATCGGTTACGCTGACGGATATCCGAGAAACCTTTCAAACAAAGGCAGAGTTCTGATAAAAGGAAAATCTGCTCCCATTATCGGCAGAGTATGTATGGACCAGATGATGGTTGACGTAACTGACATCGAAGATGTAAAACAAGGTGACGTTGTTACAATTGTCGGCACTGACGGTAATGAAAAAATCACGGTTGAAGAACTTTCAAACATGTCAGGCTCATTCAATTATGAATTTGTCTGCAACATCAACAAACGTGTTCCCCGAGTTTATATCAGAAACGGAAAAGTTTCGGAAATCGTTGATTTGATAAAGTGAATACAGCAACAAAAAATCCCTCTGTAATAAACAGAGGGATTTTATTTTTCAATCCTCAGTCACCTTGCGGTGACAGCTCCTTTGAGAAAGGAGCTGAATTTTAACCTTAAGTTTCAGTTGTTTTTTATCAGAAGAGTGATGCTATACCGTTTGCGTGTGCGTGTATACGTGCAGTGTCAATTGTGTTGACTTTACCATCACCGTTAACATCTGCACAAGCAAATGCATAACTGTCTAAAGCTCTGACACCCTTAGCGTGTGCGTTTGTAAACGCAACGTCAATCGTGTTGACTTTACCGTCACCATTCACATCACCAATAAGGTTTATTACAAAGTTCTGAGTCACATTTTCTTCACTGACTGCAACAGTGTATGTACGAGTTATGTGGTTAGCTTTTGAAACTACAACTGTGTATGTACCGGGAATAACATCTGTAAGTTCATAAGTCTGTTCGCCTGAGCCTGTAACAGTTATTGTGTAAACTTCATCCGAGTCAACTGATGTGAATGTGATTGTAACATCATCACTGTTGTCAAGTCTATCATCAAAGCTCTTGACTGTACCTGAAACTGTCAATCTAATTTTTTCTGTTTCTCTTGTATCGAGTACTGCATCACAATTTGCACAATAAAGTGTTTCTTCACCGTTTTCATAGCTTGTTGCTTCTTTTGTTACAACCCATTCACCCTCTGTGTGACCGAGTGCATCTATTACTTCCTGTTTAATGAGCACTTCTTCACAGACTGAACAATGTGAACCTTCTGTGAGACCTGTGTTTTCACAGTCAGGTGCTTTTGCTTCGTCAGTTACTACGGTGTGACCAAGTGCAGGAATAACTTCTTCACCAAGTACTTCATCGCAATATTCACAGCGAAGTATTGCTTCACCATTTTCTGTACATGTTGCTTTTTTAATTACATACCATATACCTGAATGAGCTGAAGAATCAATAAAATATTCTGTTTTATAATCCATACATATTGTACATTCATATACTATCCAGCCTTGTGCTTCAATGCATGTTGCAGGATAATATATTTCTATTATCTCATAATCGTGACCAAGAGCATCTACGTAATCTGTAATATGATGTATATAACCACAGTTCAAACATTCAATGCTTGTGTAACCACGTTCTTCGCAAGTAGGATACGTCACCACACTTACGTAATCGTGTCCTGTTGCAGGTACTGTAATTGTATCTCTTCTGAGTTCATCACCACAGACTGTACAATAAATTACGTTATCATAAGAACCATCGTTTTCGCAGTCAGGGTATACATAGTTTTCTTCAGTAATTTTACTTTCTGTGTGACCATTTGCAGGAACAACTTCCTGTTCAACAAG
>JAZRNJ010000084.1:0-6328 GCA_045648125.1 Acutalibacteraceae bacterium | reverse complement strand
GAAGTTCTTCTTGCAGGTGAAAAAGGCGGCGCAAATGCATCAACTGTTTTTGCAGGTATGGGTTTTGCAGCACTTTTCAAGTTCATCATTGACGGACTTAAACTTGTTTCAGGTGAAATTTCAGCATCAGTAAAAGGCTTTGCAGGTCAGATCGGTACACAGATTTACCCTGCAGTTATGAGCGTTGGTTACATCTGCGGTGCAAGAATTTCTTCTTACATGTTCGCAGGTGGCGTACTCAGTTGGCTTGTGCTTATTCCTCTTATTGTGCTTTTTGGTGCAGATATCGTTCTTTATCCCGGTACAGCACCTATTTCAGAAATGTTTGCTGATGGTGGTGCATCTGCTATCTGGAGTTCTTACATCAGATACATAGGTGCAGGTGCTCTTGCAGCAGGCGGTATCATCAGCCTTATCAAGTCACTTCCTCTTATTGTAAAAACATTTACAGGCGCAGTTAAAAGCATGAAAGGTGCAGGTGCATCTTCAGGTGACAGAACATCTCAGGACCTTAATCTCAAAATTGTTATTGTTGCAATAGTTGTTCTTACACTTGCAGTATGGCTTGTTCCTGCAATTCCCGTATCACTTCTCGGTGCATTTATTATTGTTGTTTTCGGTTTCTTCTTTGCAACTGTTTCTTCAAGAATGGTTGGTCTTGTAGGCAGCAGTAACAACCCCGTTTCAGGTATGGCAATTGCAACACTTCTTATTGCAACTCTCATTCTTAAAGTTACAGGTGCAACAGGCATTGCCGGTATGAGCAGTGCAATTGCAATCGGTTCAATTATTTGTATTGTTTCTGCAATCGCAGGTGATACTTCACAGGACCTTAAAACAGGTTATATTCTCGGCTCAACACCCAAGAAACAACAGATTGGTGAAGTTTTAGGTGTTGTTGCGGCAGCACTTGCAATCGGTGGTACACTTTATCTCCTCGACAGTGCATGGGGCTTCGGTTCAGACCAGCTTGCAGCACCTCAGGCAACACTTATGAAACTTATCATCGAAGGCGTTATGGACGGAAATCTGCCCTGGGCACTTGTATTTATCGGTGTGTTCCTTGCAATTGTTGCAGAAATTGTTGGTATTCCCGTTCTTCCTTTTGCAATCGGTGTTTATCTCCCTGTTCAGCTTAACGCTTGTATCATGGTTGGTGGCTTACTCCGTCTTGCAATGGATAAGATGAAACGTGATGAAGAAGAAAAGAAAGAAATTGTCAATGACGGTGTTCTCTTCTGCTCAGGTATGATTGCAGGTGAAGGTCTTGTTGGTATTCTCCTTGCACTTCTTGCAGTGTTCGGCGTAGACTCAGCACTTAACCTTTCTGCAAAATTCGGAATTCCTCAGGTAGTTTCAGATATCGGCGGACTTGTTCTCTTTGCAGTAATTATTCTCACAGTTCTTAAATTCTCACTGTGGAAAAAGCGTGATAAGAAAAAATGAGAAATAAGAAAAACGAAAATTATCTTGAAAAAATCCCCGTAAGAAATCCTGAAATTAATTGGAAAACAGATGAAGAGGGGAAAGTTACCCTTGAAATTGAAAACAAAGGTGTTTTTAACAGGATTTTTCAGGTGATTCTTAAAAAGCCGAAAATAAGTTACATTCATCTTGATGATATGGGAAGTTTTGTCTGGCCTCTCATTGACGGAGAAAAGGATATAACAGAAATCGGAAAGTTTGTGGAAGACCATTTCGGAGAAAAAGCAAACCCTCTTTATGAAAGACTTGTTCAGTATTTTCAGATACTTGAAAATTACAAGTTTATAAAATGGAGTGAATAAAAAAACCTCAGAGAAGATTTGATACTTCTCTGAGGTTTTTTCTGATTCGAACAAACACTGAATCGTCCGTTAAATTATAATTTATCGGTGTGTTTCAGTTTCAGTCTCCCCTTGAAAATGCAAGGGGAGGTGTCAAAATCTATGATTTTGACGGAGGGGATTTTTCGTTGAAAATTTATACAAGTTTCAGGAACATTTCAAGAATTCGTTTTACACAGAGTTCAAGGTCTGCACGTGTGATTCTGCCATCATCAAAACCTGCTTTCAGGTCTTCGGGATAACCACAATGCATCTTCATATCATTACCTGCTTTTACTTCTTTTACAGGGTCATTTTTTACGCCCCAGTCTGTAACAACCATTCCCTTGAAGCCCCATTCGTTACGGAGAATTCCTGTGAGAAGTTCCCAACTTTCTGATGTGTGCTGACCGTTAATCAGGTTGTAAGATGACATAACTGTCCAGGGGTCACTTTCTTTTACTGCAATTTCAAAGCCTTTGAGGTAAATTTCACGGAGTGCTCTTTCTGAAATTCGTGAATCACAACCCATTCTGTTTGCCTCTTTGTTGTTACATGCAAAATGCTTTATTGAAACTGCAACCTTCTGTGACTGAACGCCTCTTGTGATTGCAGAAGCACATTTACCTGCCACTAACGGGTCTTCTGAATAGTATTCAAAGTTTCTTCCGCAAAGAGGGTCTCTGTGAATGTTAAGTGCAGGAGCAAGCCATACGCCAAGGTTGTTTTCTCTGATTTCAGCACCGCCACCGGCACCAACCTGTGAAATAAGTTCTTCATCCCATGTACATGCAAGGAGTGTTGCACAAGGCCATGCAGTTGTGGGAATACCCGTTTCAGGTTCAAGTCGGAGTCCTGCAGGACCGTCTGCTGTGGGAACAGGGGGGACACCAAGTCTCTGAAGACCGCCAAAGCAACCTGTGTTTGCTACGCCTGTAGGAGCGTGACCACCTACAAAATCCATAAGTTCTTCAAGTGTAAATTGTGCTACGAACTCATCAATTGAAATTTCTTCGCCCACTTTGTCGAATGTAACTTCTTTTTCAGGAGCTTTTGCACCTGTGGGTTCATTATTTCCGTAGAAGTAATTTTCTTCACCTGAGGGGAGTGCTTCAAAAGTACCATCTGAGAGCATTCTCTTTTCAAGTTTAAAGGGTTTGCACCAATTTTTAAGCTGTTCAACTATTGTGTCTTCATTTATTTTGTATTCAAACTGAACTTTTTCAGCACTTCTCACATCCGTGCCGATAAAGAATTGATATGTACCTTTTTCAAGGACATAAGCAGAGTTTGAAATTTTGCCAAGGTCGTCAAAACTTGCCATTGAGTTTATGTCGAATGTCATTACGAGAGTTTCTTTTTCATTCGGCTGAAGAAGTTTTGTTTTCTTGTAAGCAGAAAGTTCTCTTGCAGGTTTGCCGAGTTTACCCTGAGGTGCACTGTAGTAAACCTGAACAACCTCACGACCTGCTTTATTACCTGTGTTTTTAACTTCGGCAATTGCAAGGATTTTGCCTTCGTTTTCAAGGCAGACTTTATTTGTAATTTCAAAAGTCGTATAAGAAAGACCGAAACCGAAAGGATATCGTACTTTTTCTTTGCCACCGGGAACAGTTTCAAAATATCTGTAACCAACATAAATATCGTCTGAATAATCAAGGTGGTCAAAGCATTCCCAGAAATCATCTTTGCATGGGAAGAAATTGTAGCTTTTTGCAATTGTATCTGCAAGTTTACCTGAGGGATTTACGTCACCTGAGATAATATCTGCAATTGCACTACCGCCTTCAATACCACCCTGCCATGTGAAAAGAACTGCGTCAATATCATTGTTTTCTGCAAAGTATTCACAGTCAATTGTAGCACCTGAATTGATAACGATAATAACCTTTTTGAAAAGTTTACCTGCTTTGTCAACAAGGTCTTTTTCAAGGTCTGAAAGGTAATAGTCACCACCCTGAGGTCTTCTGTCAACGCCTTCAGCAGAAAAACGGCTGATGGTAATAATTGCTGTATCTGCATTTTTGGCTGCATCTTCAATGAGACTTACCGGTACTTCTGCTTCAGGAACATGCATACTTGCGAATGTATCGTAAGTCATGTCATCACGTTTTGTGCAGAATTCCATTGCATTTACAATGTCCCATGTTGCGTTAATCTGAGCCTGAGTGGGAATGTTCACACTTTCCCTTTTTACATAGTCTTTGTAAAAGTCAACGAGAGGCATGTAAATTTCAACATCTTTTTCCGAGAGGCCTTCGTAGATATTACGGATGTAAGGTGTGTGGACGTCACCACTGCCACCGCCACCTTTTATGTATTCAATAGTAGCTTTACCGAAAAGGGCGATTTTTTCACCTTTTTTAAGGGGCAAAGCGTTGTTTTCGTTTTTGAGAAGCACCATACCTTCTGTTGCTGCTTTTCTTGAAAGGTTAATGTGTTTTTTTGATGCTGTTACACATCTTCCGTCCTCACCCAAAGGGATACAGGGCTGGAATTTGAATCTTGCAAATTTATCCATATTATGACCTCCGTCATTGATTTTATATAATTATATACTATTGTTTTCCTTTCAGTCAAGAGAAAGTCTTGAAAAGTAAAAATTATGATGATATAATCGTTTTAAGGAAGTGAGAAAATGAAAGTGATGACATTCAATATCCAACATTGCCTTGACTATAAAAGACGGAAAATTGACTTTGATTTATTTGCAGAAAAAATCAAAGAATATGACCCTGATTTCTGCGGACTCAATGAGGTAAGGGGCAAAGGTTTTCTGGCAGGATATACAAATCAGACAGAGAAACTTTCCCGAAAAACAGGTATGAGAGGTTATTTCGGCGAAGCAATAAAGGTGGCAGGTATAGGGCCTTACGGGAATGCCTTTCTCAGTAAAAAGCCTTTCAAATCAGCAGAAACAATAAAAATTCCTGACCCTGAAATAAAGGACGAAAAAGCAAACTACGAAACAAGATGCGTAATAAAAACTGTTATTGAGGAAAACGGAAAAGACATAATGTTACTTGTAACTCACATGGGTCTTAGCATATCTGAAAGAAAAAATGCAGTAAAAACAATTTGTGAAATCGCAGATAGTACAGACCTGCCTATTATTTTAATGGGGGATTTTAATGCATGTCCCAATGAAGATACGTTAAAACCTCTGTATGAAAGATTTACAGATACTCTCGTAAATGAAAATGTAAAAACTTTCCCTTCTGATAATCCCGAAATTAAAATAGACTATATATTCTACAGAGGACTTGAATGTAAAAATACAAAAGTAATAAATGAAGTGGTCTCTGACCATCTTCCTATAATAACGGAGGTTGTGTAAGCTATGAGAAAAAATTTCGGTTCAAAACCAATGGTTTATCCTATGCCTGTATTCATTGTGGGTTCTTACGATGAAAAGGGAATTCCTGATGCAATGAATGCTGCATGGGGTGGAATCAGTGAAGAAAATGAAGTGTCAATCTGCCTTAGTCCCGACCATAAAACAGTAAAGAATATCCTGAAAACAGGTTTTTTTACCGTAAGTATTGCAACTGCAGATTATATCAGAGAATGTGACTATGTTGGTGTTGTTTCAGCTAATGATGTTCCCGACAAATTTGTAAAAGCGGGTTTTCATGAGGTGAAAAGTGAGTTTGTAAATGCTCCTCTTATTGAAGAACTTCCTATGGCACTTGAATGCAAAATGCTCAGTTACGACGAAAAATCATGCCGTATGGTAGGGGAGATAATAAACGTTTCAGCAGATGAAAGAATACTTGATGAAAATGGTAAAATTGATGTTAAAAAATTAAATCCCATTACCTTTGACCCCGTAGGACATACATACATTACTCTCGGAGAAAAAGTGGGTAAGGCCTTTTGTGACGGATTGGAATTAAAATAAAAAGGTGAAATATTCTAATTTTTCTAAATATTGTTCGTTTGTTTTAATTGACATTGCACAATAACTTGTGATAAAATACAGTTGTATGGCTTTGTTAACATAATAACAAAGTGAAAGAGAGGAGATAATATATGAAAAAAGAAGTGCAGTTAGATGCGAAAGGCTATCCGAAATTCGGTATGCGTGATAAGGTTGCCTATGCATTGGGTGACTTCGGATGTAACATGAGCTTTGCTCTTAAAGGTACGGTTCAGACATTCTGGTTGGTTTACATGATGATGGAGACAGGTCTTCTGTCAGCATTGTTGTTGCTTGTTCAGGTATGGGATGCTGTCAACGATCCCCTTATCGGTAGTTTTATTGATAATGACAAAAGAAACTATAAAATGGGCAAATTTAAAACATACATTTTTATCGGTGCTTGCGGTCTTTTAATTGCAGGTGCGGCAGTTTTCCTTCCTTTCCCCAATGCAAGTGTTGTTGTTAAAGCAATTCTCTTTATACTCGGCTATATTATCTGGGATGCTTGTTACACCGTAGCTAACGTACCGTACGGCTCGATGCTTTCGCTCGTTACCGAGGATAAGGTTGGACAGGCGCAGCTTTCAACCTGGCGTTCTAT
>JAZRNJ010000083.1:0-8719 GCA_045648125.1 Acutalibacteraceae bacterium | reverse complement strand
ACAGGCGGTAAAACTGACCTTAACATTCTCTATCAACTTCTCTATTTCCTTCATGCTAACAGAGATATCGTAGCTAAATTTGTTAACGGTAACCTTGACCTTGGCATTATCGGTTCATTCGTAGACCTTGATATCAACGTTTACGAGTTACTCATTGATATGCTCTATGAGATGATGGTTGATGAAAGTTATAATCCTGATAACGGACGTACTAACTGGACAGCTGACCAGATCCTCCAGCATGCTATTGAAGTTATCCTTGGTGGCGGTGTAGCAGCTGACGGTGATATTGTAGAAGGTTTACTTCCCTCATTGAAAGGTAAAATCAACTTCAACACACAGACAGTTTGGCAGATTATCGAACTTGCAGCTAACGCAGCTACAAAAGATCTCCTTATCCCCTTCATCCAGAATGACCTTGGTGGTCTTATCGAAGAACTCAAAGCAGCTAACCCCTCAGATGCATGGAGACTTATTGACCTTACTAAACTTAACCTTGATGGATATGTATGGGGTCAGTACGACTCTAAAAACGGTATCATTGCTGAACTTAACCACTTCCTCTGTTTAGTTATTAACCAGGTTTGGACAGGTGACGACTTCTGGGTAGACGGTGGTAATGAAAAACTTGAAGAAAACCTTGCTTCAGCTATCAAAATCGTTTACAAAGAACTCGGCACACTCATCCTTCCTCCTTCAGCAGAATTCCTTCCTCAGGACGAAATCGATGCTATGGACTTCCAGGGACTTGTTGCTTATGTAGCTATGCAGTTCCTTCGTTCAGAAATGCCCTACCTTCTCTTTGAAACAGCTGATCCTTCTGTAGAAGTTCCTTCAGATAGCCTTGAAGCAATCGCATGTACAATTGCTTACTCAATTCTTGCTGAACTTCCCATCAACATCGACTATATGACAGACTTTGAATATGGCGATATTGAATGGAATAAAGATACAGCTCTTAGAATGGTAGCAGATATCGGTGCTTATTACCTCAACGGTGCTCTTCCCATCGAAATCAACTATGGTGAAGGCGTTGACATGCTCATGACAAAACTTGTTAACTGGGCACTTGGTAACAACAACTTCGGTGGTTTCTTTGCAGGTTGCGGTGTTTCAGACTCTGACACTGCATGGACAAAGATTGACAAAACTGTATTTGCAGTTCTTCCTCTCCATCAGATTCTTGGTGGCGGTGCAACAGGTGCTCAGGACCTTATCATGAACAAGCTTCTTGATAACGTTCTCAGCCTTAACCTTGAAGGTATCCTCAGTCTCCTTTACAAAACTGACTATAGCCTTCTCAGCAAACCCGCTCCTCAGTTTATAGTTAACATCCTCAACCGTGTGCTTGGTGTTATCGTTACAAGAAACTCAAACATGGCTCTCTTTAACCCCACACCACCCTCAGTTGACTATCTCATCCAGAATGCAAACCTTGCAACAACTGCTAAAAACCTTCTCACAGGTCTTTACACAGCAGGTAAAGTTGAAAACTTCTGGTCATCACTTCTTCCCATCCTCAATCCTCTCCTTGTAGATGAAAGCGGATATGCATGTAACCAGCATGCACCGGCATCAGGTTATGTTCCCACAACAACTCTTGCATCTCTTCAGGCTTACGCTGAAAGCATGGAAGCAGCAATGGCCGAACCTGATGATGTTTATGACCTCACAGCAAGCAACTGGAATGAATCTGAAGACTATGAACTTTGGAGATATGACCAGCTTGAAGGCGCTATTGACGATGCTTGGGATGTTATCGATGGTTACAACAGTGCAGTTGAATGGGTAGCAGCAGCTAATGAAGAACTTGCAGCAGCTAATGCTTCAGGTAATGCTGAAACTATCACAGCAGCACAGGAAAACCTTGCAAATGCACAGGCTGAAGTTGCTTCTTATACAGCAGACAGATACAATAATGCAGGTAAGAATATCAGTTACTATACAGCTGAAGTTCTTGGCGACCAGAACATTGCTTCTGTTGCAGCTCTTCAGTATGTAATTTATATTATCGATTATGCTAAGGATTATGATTCAAGTTCATATCCCGCAGATGTTTGGGAAAACTATGAAACTGCACTTGACCATGCACGCACAATCCTTGAAATTTCTCCCGAAAGTGGTTCAGGTGCTAACCCTGACCTTAAACAGTCAATGGTTAACGCTGCAAGAAGAAACCTCATGGATGCTATGAGACTTCTTGAAATCGACCTTGCTGACCTTACAGCTCTTATTGCTAAACTTGCAGAAGCTAAGAAAGTTAACACTGCAGGTAAGACTGAAGAATCAGTAGCACGTCTTAACGAACTCATCGCAAGAGCAGAAGAATTTGCTGCAGGTTCATGGATTATCGACTATCAGGCTGATATTGATGCACTTGTTGAAGATATCCAGGATGCAATTGATAACCTTGTAGATTATGTAGCTCCTATCGTTCCTGAACTCGTTGAAAAAGCAGAAGAAATCAAAACTGCAATTTCAAACGGTGTTGAACTTATCTATAACTTTGCAACTCAACTTACTCCTGATGCACTCAAGAAAGACTATGTAGACGCTGATGAAAACGGTACTCTTGAAGTTGTAAAAGCTAATAAAACAGCAAGCTATGTAGGTACAGGTTCAAAACTTATCCTCAAGGATAAAGAAGGCACAGTTGTTGCAGAACACACAGTTGTTATCTTCGGTGACGCTAACGGCGACGGTATCATTGACGTAATTGATACAATCCTTCTTGACCTCCAGCAGGGTTACGGCGGAAACATTGCTGCTAATTCAGCTGAATGGCACGCACTTAACGTAGACGGTAAGGGTGGTCTCACTTCAGCAGACGTTCAGATTCTTGATAAATTCGCTAACTTTGAAGGCGAACTTAATCAGAGCGCAATTGTTATCAAATAATTTAACACATACCTGTTAAATATTAAACTCTATCCGGGACAGTGGTATTCCGCTGTCCCGGATTTCGGGTGTTTATCATATTTCTTAATTATTGTTTATTTTATATAATTGACCTTACGGAATTTTAATGATATAATACACATGCTGAACGTGTTTATATATCGCAAGGAGGTGATTTGATGAACAAAAGTAAAATAATCAATATCGTTGCAATTTTTGTTGCAATTGCCGTTGTAGTAAGTACAAGTGCAATTTTTATTTCTCGTTATAGTGATAACGAAGAAGAAAATGTTACAAAGGAAACAATCACATCATTTCAGATTATCGGAAATGCAGACTCAGAAAATGCAGAAATCCATACCCAGTTAGTTACGAATAAAGACGGTGAAACTGAAACACAAAAAGTTACAGATAAACATGGCGAAACAATAACATCTAAAAATGAAAAACCGGTCACAAGACCTTCATATATTCCAGGTATAACTTCTCCTGTTAAGGAGACTACTACCAAAATAACAGCTCAGACGCCTATAACCGACGATACTGTTTCACAGCAGGCAGGCGCATTTGGCTTTGTTTGGGATGCGGCAAGCGGAGTTTTCTATTCCTCCTCTGACCCGTGGCAGCGTCAATTCGGTTATAATAAATACTACGATACATTGGGTGGTTATGTTGCCCTTTGGTATGATACTGTCAGAGTAAAGTTCAATTATGGTGGTTATGATTGGCTTGTTCAGTTCTGGAAAGGCCAGTATGGTTTCCTTCTTCTCGGTGCCGAAGCTGGTGTATATTTTAAAGAGGAAGGCAGTTCTACATCGCAATATCTTTGTAATGATGATAGTAAACGCCTTAAAATTGGTTACACATGCTATAATAAGGGCGAAGAGCTCTTTGTCAGACCTTATCAGGATACTTGGTGGTTGACAGGTTTCGTCCCCGGCAGACTTGACAAATATGCGGACAGAAGTCAGCTTAAAATGAAAATCCGCATCACTCTTAAAGATGCTGAAATGAGAGATGCTTTTGTTGAAGCACTTAAATCTTCAGGCTGTGGTTTTTCTGAAGGAAATGCCGTTACATCAGATACTTTCTATACAAGTGGCAATGATGTTTACCTTATGTGGCAAACTGACCGAAGCAAGACTTCATAAAAAGGTAAAATTTGGATATAAAAATATATAAAAACCTATTGACATTATGCTGCAAATGCAGTATACTAGTCATGTTAGTAGGGTGAACAAATACCCATATTCATTAGTGAAAGGAATGTAGTGAAATGAAAAAAGTACTTAGTGTTCTTCTTGCAGTTGTTCTTTGCCTTGCTTTTTCAACAATGGCATTCGCAGCTGAAGAAACAGCAGCAGCAAATAGTGAGGATCTCGATGCTCTCGTAAACGAAATCGTTGACGCAGCAGGCGAAGGCGACCTCGAAGGCGTTGCAAACGCAGTTCAGATTAATGGTGACAAACTTTACGAAGCATTCGGCGATATCGCAGAAGGTGCTGACACAGTTGCAGCTGACGAAGCAGCAGACTATGTTGTTACAGCAATCAGCGAACTCACAGGTGCTGACATGGAAAACGTTAGAGTTATCGTAGATGAAGCTATCACAGAAGCTGGTCTTACAGATGTAGAAATCGTTTCTCCTGATGCTGTTCCCAGTCTTGTTGATGAAATCTGTGCAAGACTTGAAGAAAAAGGCATCGACACAGCTCCCATCCTTGATAAACTCGGTTCATCAAAAGTTGGTGGCGCTATCATCGGTATCTACACAGGTGATGTTGAAGAACCTACAGAAGAACCCACAGAAGTAGAACCTGAACCCGAAACAACAGAAAAAGTTGAAATTCCTGTAACAGGTCAGGCTTCTTCAATTGCAGCATTTGCAGTTCTTGCAGTTGCAGCAGCTGGTGCATACGTTTGCACAAGAAAAAAGGCTGAATAATTAAGTCTTAAATAACAAAATCAGCGAGTATCGTTATGATACTCGCTTTTTTGTCGCTTAGATATTACTGATAATTTAGTGCAGAATGCAAAGTGCAAAATATTGGGGCTGCGACGCAATTATATAATGAACCCAACGGCTACACCGTAGGGGACGGGTTTCCCGTCCCGAATATATATTTATAAAATCATGCGGGAGCAGAGATGGCTCCCCTACGATGTGAAAATAATGTACAGACAAATTATAATTTAGCAGTTAAACCCGAATCAACAACGCAGGGCGAGAGATTGCTCACGCCTTAAAATACGATGAACATGACGGCAGGACCAAGGTCCTGCCATACGATGTCTCAATCAGTGATGTGTAAAAACCGATTATGGGAATAAAACCAGAGGTCATCATATAAAACCACATCAGTGACATTGTAAAATTGCGTCGCAGACACGAACATCTTCACTATTACTTCAAGTATAATTTGCACGGCAAATTATTGGATTCTGTTTATATAAAAAGCCGTCAGAACGCTTTAAGTGCATTCTGACGGCTTTTTGCTTTTTATATGCGGTAGTTATCTGTCTTCCTTTTCTTTAGAAGCCAATTTAACGTATCTTTTGAAGAATGCTACGGCTTCTTCAAGTGTATCAACAGGACAACATTCATTAGTTGCATGTGTTCTGATAAGAAGTTCAGCACTTACTCTGAATGGTGAGAAACGAAGCACGTTATCGCAGATTTCGCCGTAATGGTAAGCATCTGTGCTGCCCATTACAAGGTAGGGAACAACAAAATTTTTCTTGGGGTCTGTACGGCTGCATATTTCATCAATTGCTCTGTATGACTGTGAATCTTTAGTAGCAAACTTTGAAACTTCTTTGCAACCTAAAAGTTCAATTTCAATATCTTTATTCTTTACTACTTTTCTTATATGGTTTTCGACGTCTTTAACACTTGTACCGGGCATCTGACGGAAGTTAACTGTAATTGATGCGCTCTGTGGGAGTACGTTTGATGCAGGACTTCCTTTAGCCATTGTAACTGCAGTTGTTGTTCTTGTAAGACATGCTGCAGGAGGGATTTTTTTGCATATTGCAAGAATAAGAGGTTTAAGTATGGGAATGTTGCAGGTAATAAGTCTTGCAGGATAACAAACTCTTTTACCTGCACTTGTGAATAAGTCCATCATAAAGGGCATAAGTTTGGCTTTGAACTGATGATTTTCAAGGTCCCTTACCACATTTGCAATTTCGCCGAGAGCTGAATGTACAGGAGGCTGAGATGAATGACCACCTTTTGCATGAACTGTAATTCTGTAGTCGCTGTATCCTTTTTCAGCCATACCAATACCTGCTATTGTCTGGTCAATAATACCGGGAACTTTTACTGTAAGGAATGCACCACCTTCATCAAGTACACTATCAAGATGAACACCACGTGCTTTAAGAGTTTTTACAATATCAACTGCACCTGAAAGTCCGTTGTCATTAACTTCTTCGTCATGTGCAAAGCAAAGGTAAACGTCTCTGTCAGGTTGATATCCTTCTTCGAGAAGTGTTTCAATTGCTTCCATAACACAGATAAGATGGTTTTTCATGTCAAGAGCACCTCTGCCCCAGATAAATTCACCATCATTGTGTCCGCTGAAAGCAGGATATTTCCAGTCATCCTCAGTTCCGGGAGTTACGGGAACAACGTCCTGATGTGAGAGAAGGGCAATAGGTTTCAAGTTGCTGTTTTTACCTTCCCAACGGAAAATAAGACTTGCATCCGTAATAATTTCTTTTGAAAGATTTTTGTGAATGAGAGGATATGCTTCTTCAAGGAATTCTCTGAATTTTCTGAATTCTTCCCATTCTGTTTCAGCAGGATTAGTTCTTGCTATTGTCTTGAATGTGAGAGCTTTGCTCAGGTTTTTAGCAGCTCTTTCTGCATCTGCCTTTTCCGGTTCAAGAGGAGCCTTCTCAAGTTCGCTCTTTTTGGGTTTAAAGAAATATGCTTTAATTGCCGTTATTGCAATTGCAAGCAGTATTACTCCTAAAATAATTTTCCATACCATAAATATACAACTCCATTTCTTAAGACTGACAAAATTTTACCATATAAATGCATAAAAATCAAATAAAAATGAGCCAATAATATATAATATTTAAAGAAAAAGTAAATTTAATAAAAAGTTATTTGATTATGAGAAAGAAATGTAGTATAATGATTATAATTAAATTTGTAAGGGAGCGGTGAAAATGATCACATTGGAAAATCACCTTGGCAAAATAGATATTTGCGAAAACTACTTCCGTAAATTAATCGGTAACGCAGCAACCTCATGTTTCGGTGTTGCAGGAATGTCTGACGGCAACGTTAAACAGGGCATCCGTTCAAAGGTTTTCAGTAAGCGTTCATATATTGATAAAGGCGTTGTTGTTAATAAAGACAGCGACGGTATTTCTATTGACCTTCACATTGTTGTGACTTATGGTCTTAATATCAGAGCTGTTGTTAAAAGTATAGATGAAAAAGTCCGCTACAGCGTAGAGGAAGCTACAGGTATCAAGGTTAACAAAGTTAACGTTTTCGTTGACGGACTTAAAGGTGAATAAGAGGAGTTTATCTGATGATTACAGGAAAATTAATTGTTGATGCAATTATTTCTGCATCTAACAACATAAACAATCTTAGAACAGAAGTTGACGCACTTAATGTTTTTCCAGTTCCTGATGGTGATACAGGTACAAATATGTCAATGACAATAGGTGCTGCTGCAAGAGAATTGAAGCATCTTCCTGAAGATGTAACTGTTACAGAAGTTTTTGATAAAACTGCATCTGCACTTCTCAGAGGTGCAAGAGGTAACTCAGGTGTTATCCTTTCACTTATTTTCAGAGGTATTGCAAAGGGTGCTAAAGGTGCCGAAACACTTACAAGCGAAGCTATTGTTAATGCTCTCAAAAACGGTAAAGAATCGGCATATAACGCAGTTATGAAGCCCACAGAAGGCACAATACTTACTGTTATCCGCGAAACTTCAGATAAAATTTCAGAAGATTTCAAAAATGACAGTTCAGTTTCTCCTGAAGACCTCTGGACACGTGTATGCAAATACGCTGACGAATCTCTTGCTAAAACTCCCGAAATTCTTCCCGTTCTTAAAACTGCAGGTGTTGTTGACGCAGGCGGTAAAGGTCTGCTTGTCATCTTTGAAGGAATGAAGAGTGTTTTCTGTGACGGAAAAGTTATTGACCTTGCAGGAGAAAGTGCAAAACCTGTTGAAGTACAGGTGAGAGCTTCAAGCGATGAAAATGTTGACATTAAATTCTGTTATTGTACAGAATTCATTATAGACAAAATGAAGGACCTTAAAGAAGGTTCAGCTATTAAGATGCGTGCATATCTTGAATCAATCGGTGACTGCGTTGTAGTAGTTGAAGATGAAGAAATTGTCAAGGTTCACGTTCACACAAATGAACCCGGTAATGCTATTCAGGCAGGTCTTAAACTCGGTTCACTTATGAATATCAAAATTGAAAACATGAAACTCCAGCATGCAAATGCAGAATGGGGTGCAGGTGATGATGTTGAAGATGAGGGTGACGTTCCTCTTGCAGAACCTGAAAAGAAATACGGCTTTGTTGCAGTTGCAGCAGGTGAGGGCGTAATTGAGCTCTTTAAGGAAATTGGTGTAGACAATGTTGTAAGCGGCGGACAGACAATGAATCCCAGTACTGCCGACCTTCTCAAAGCAGTAAATTCAACTGCGGCAGAACACGTTTTTATTCTTCCCAATAACAAAAATATTATAATGGCTGCTGAACAGGTAGCTCCTCTTACATCAAAGAAAGTTCACGTTCTTCCTACAAAAACAATTCCTCAGGGAATTACTGC
>JAZRNJ010000082.1:0-12977 GCA_045648125.1 Acutalibacteraceae bacterium | reverse complement strand
ACAATTTACATCAAGAATTTTATGTGGATTTTCATCGGTAAGAGTTACTGATACCGGTTCTTCTGTACCGGATTTTTCAACTGTATCATCAGGTGTTTTCAAATTCCAGTTTTCTATTACATATCCTGGTACATTTTCAAATTCGACTTCTCCTTTTATATTTTCACCCGCTTCAGGCTTGTCTTTTTCATCGGAGAGTTCTTCTTCCTCGAGAAAGTCAAAAACTCTGTCACCTGCAGCAGCGGCAGACTGCATACTTGTCATGCCCTGAGCAATTGTACTGAGAGGTGATGTGAAAAGACGTACATACATAATGAATGCGATAATCACACCGAATTTAATTTCACCGTTGAGGGCTAAAACAGCACCGATAACACATACTGCAACATAACCCAAATTGCCGATAATGTTCATCAGAGGCTGCATAACACCTGAAAGGAACTGACTTTTCCATTCTGCATTGTAAACTGCCTTGTTAAGTTCTTTGAATTTTTCTTTTATACTGTTATTTGCACGTGAAAGACGTACAACGTCATGACCTGTGTACATTTCTTCAATGAAACCGTTGAGTACACCTAAATTATTCTGACGGGCTATGAAGAATTTCTGTGAACGTGACATGATAAGTGCCATGAACATAAAGCCTAAAAGTGTTGAGATGATTGCACCGAGAGCCATTCTCCATTCTGTTACAAACATCATGATAACACAACCGACAAACTGTGCAACAGCACTTATCATTGAAGGAATACTGTTGGAAAGAGTCTGTTGCAGAGTACTTACGTCATTCGTCACACGGCTGAGAATGTCACCGTGAGAGGATGAATTAAAAAGTTTCATGGGGACACGGTTGATTTTGCCGGACAGGTCGTTTCTCATTTTACGCGAAAGGTCAAGTGTAACCGTTGCCATAATGTAGTGTTGAATATAATTGAAAAGACCACTCAGGGCATAAATTCCCACAAGAATAAGGCTGAGTCTGCCTACTTCCTTTAGGTCAATTGAGGTGTAAAGAGAAGTTGAAATAAGGTTTGTGACATTCTTCAACTGCTCAGGACCTATAATTGTAAGTATTGCACCGAGTGCAGCAAGTACAAGAGAAAAGAGTGTAGGTAATTTTAATTTGGGAGAATAAGAAAACAAATTTTTCACTACTCCCATAATGCCTCTTTTGCTTTTTTGAGGCATTGCAGGTTTTTCGTTTGCCATGTTATTCTCCCTCCTTACTTCAGTTCGTCTTCTGATAACTGTGACATTGCAATTTCACGGTAAACATCACAGCTTTTCATCAGTTCGTCGTGTGTGCCGATGCCGACACACTTGCCCTCATCAAGGACAACAATTTTATCTGCATTTCTTATCGTGCCGATTCTCTGTGCCACAATGAGTCTTGTAACACCACTTAGTTTTTCATCAAGTTCATGACGTAATGCTCTGTCTGTTTTATAGTCAAGAGCAGAGAAAGAGTCGTCAAAAATCAGAATTTCAGGTTTTCGTGCCAATGCTCTTGCAATTGAAAGACGCTGTTTCTGACCACCTGATACGTTTGTG
Source organism: Acutalibacteraceae bacterium (assembly GCA_045648125.1). GTDB lineage: Bacteria > Bacillota > Clostridia > Oscillospirales > Acutalibacteraceae > SIG575. The sequence goes on along the minus strand of JAZRNJ010000082.1, from coordinate 11,426 downwards.
CCACCTTGCGCAATAGGAGAAGAAAGTCCTCCTGAAAGATTTTCTACAAAATCTTTTGCCTGAGCAGTAGTGAGTGCTTCAAAAACACTCTCGTCAGTTTTATCTCCACGGCTTTCACCGAAAATTACATTTTTTCTGATGTCACCTGCGAAGAGAACTGCTTTCTGCGTAATAAATCCTATACGGTCATAAAGTGCATCAAAGGTGAATTCTTTTACATTTATTCCGTCAATCAATACTTCACCTTCTGTGACATCATAAAAACGTGCAGCAAGGTCGATAAGAGTTGTTTTACCTGAGCCTGTTGCACCGATAAAGGCAATTGTTTCGCCTTTACTTACTTTGAAGGAAATGTTTTCAAGGGTATATTCGGACGAATCGGGATATCGGAAAGAAACATTTTTAAATTCCACAGTTCCTTCTTCTGCAGACTCATTTTCCTTTCCTTCAGCAAGGTCTGATTCTGTACCAAGAACCTCGTTGATTCTTTGTGCAGAAACCTGAGCAGCCGGTAAGAACATTACAATCATAACGAGCATCATAATTGACATAATAACGTAAGTTGCATAAGTGCTGAAAACAACAACATCGCTGAACATTGTAAGTCTGAGAGTAAAGTCACTTGCAGGAATGTTGTTGATAATTCCTGCACCTACCCAATAAATAACAAGTCCGAGGCAGTTCATCGCAAGACCTACAAGAGGCATAAGAAGTGCAAATGCACGTTGATTGAAAAGCTGTGTGTTCATAAGTGCCGTTGCCGCTTTGTCAAATTTTTTGTTCTGATAATCTTCTGCACCGAAAGCGTGGACGACATTGATACCTGAAAGATTTTCACGGGCAACAAGGTTTATTTTATCAATCTGTTTCTGTACAATTTTGAATCGGGGAACAACAACGGTAATCATAATTGCCATAATTCCCAGAAGAAAAACTACAAACCCTGCTGTGATAAGCGACAATTTCCAGCTTTTTGTGACAATTTTAAAAACAGCCCAGACAGCCATAAGAGGGGCTTTGATAATCATCTGAAGACCTATTGAAACTGCCATCTGGATTTGTGACACGTCATTTGTTGTACGGTTTATAAGGCTTGGTACAGAAAAGTCCTGCATTTCTTTTTTGCTGAAATCGGAAACTTTATTGAAAAGATGTTCACGTATTGTGAAACTGAAACCTGAACCTACTCTTGCAGAAAGATAACCGCAGAAAATAGCCATTGCAGCACTCACAATTGTGCAGAGAAGCATTTTACCACCGGTAACGAGTATTTCGTTTACTGTGCTTCCGGGAGTCTGTATAAGTACAGTCAGTGTGCTCATGTATTCGGGGAGTTTCAGGTCAAAGTAAATCTGACTGAGTACAAGTATAGTTACTCCCACAGCCATGAACCATTCTCTCTTTTTCATTTTACCGAGTAATTTTATTATCATTATTTTAATCTCCTTGTGCGAGTGTACATTGCTAACCAAAATATAGTATACCACAAATTTCCATAATTGAAAATGTATTATATTAAATAATTGTGTTACTTTTTTGTGAATTAGTTGAAAAGAGAAAACTTTAATGATAAAATATTAAAAAAGAAAGGGAGTGTTAGTGGTGAACGCAGTTATAGATGCGGGGGGAGGACTCAGAAACATTTATACCGCAGGTGTTTTTGACAGATGTCTTGATGATGACGTTTATTTTGACCTGTGCATAGGTGTTTCTGCAGGAAGTGCAAATATTTCTACTTTCCTTTCAAAGCAAAGAGACAGAACATACCGTTTTTATCATGATTATTCCCAGAGAAAAGAGTATATGAGCTTTGGTAACTTTATTAAAAAAGGCTCGTATCTTGACCTTGATTACATATATTCTGTCCTTACAAATTCTGACGGTGAAGATCCTATTGATTATCCTCAGATAGCAAAATATGAGGGAGAATTTCTCGTTGCTGCTACTGATGCCCTTACGGGAAAAGCTCATTATTTCACAAAGGAAGATTTATCTCAGGATAACTACAAGGTTTTTAGTGCTTCAAGTGCGATTCCTCTTGTGTGTAAACCGGTGGAAATAGGCGGAGTAAAATATATGGACGGGGGAGTGGCCGTGCCTGTACCTCTTGAAAAAGCACTTGAAATGGGTGCAGACAAAATCGTCTTTGCTTTGTCAAAACCGAAAGATTACAGACGAAGCGATTCAAGAAATGATATTATTGCGAAATTGATAAAAAGAAAATACCCTGAAGCGGCAAAAACTTTGCTTCAGAGTAACAGTGAATATGACCGCCTTGTTGATAAGGCAATTGAACTTGAAAAAGAGGGCAGAGTTCTTATCGTTTCTCCCGATGATACCTGCGGAGTTGATACCCTTACAAAAGATAAAGAAAAACTGCATCTTCTGTACGAAAAAGGATACAGAGATGCAGAAAAAATCAAAGAGTTTTTAAAAGTCCCCTGAAATTTACAAAACAATCAGATTTTTCGGTGTTGATGTGAGGTTTTTGTAAGTCGTTTCTGTTATTACAACAAAATCTTCAATTCTTACACCGAATTCGTTTGGTAAATAAATTCCGGGTTCAACAGTTACAACGTTACCTTTTTTTAATACACTTTTTGATTTTGGTGCAAGGTTAGGGGCTTCGTGAATTTCAATTCCCACACCGTGACCTGTTGAATGACCGAAAAATTCTCCGTAACCTGCGTTTTTTATAACATCACGTGCAGCTTTATCTGCATCAGAGCATTTCACTCCTTCTTTGAGAATAGAGAGAGACGTTTCCTGAGCCTTGAGAACGGTGTTGTAAATTTCTGTTTGTTTTGATGTAACTTCTCCAACTGCAACTGTTCTTGTCATGTCACTTCTGTAACCGTCAAAAACTGCACCGAAATCCATTGTTACAAAGTCACCGTGAGAAATTTTGTAATCTGTTGGCACTCCGTGAGGCATTGAGGTGTTTTTACCTGCAATTGCAATTGTGTCAAAAGAGAAACCTTCTGAGCCGTTAAGACGCATGATGTTTTCAAGCTTTGCAGCAATTTCAAGTTCGGAAATGCCTACTCTTATAAATTTCAGAATTTCATCAAATGCTTTTTCTGCAATTAACTGTGCTTTCTGTATTTTTGAAACTTCTTCTTCTGATTTTACTTCTCGGAGAAGGGAGAGATTTCTGTCAAGTTCTCCGTCAGAGCAGATTTTTCCGTGTTTCAGGTTTTTGGAAAGAAAGTTGAGATGTGCTACGGATATTTTTTCAGCCTCGATGTGAATTTTAGTGTAACCGTGCTGGAAAAGATATTCTGCAACATCATCTTTGAAGTCTGTGAAAAGTTTTACGGGGCATATTTTTATCTGCTCAGTTGCCGCTTCAATATATCTTGAATCTGTAAAAAATACAGAGCCGTTTTTACCGAGTATAAGATACCCTGCAGAGGATGAAAATGAAGTCAGATATTTTCTGTTTTCAAAACTTTCTATGAGCAAAGCTTCATGGCTTTTAAGATTTTCAAGAAGTTTGTTTGTTTTATACATTGAATATCACCCTAAAACAAAAAGGACAAGTTATTCACTTGTCCTTTCAGTAATTATTTGAATTTACGCTTGCGAGCAGCTTCTGACTTCTTCTTTCTCTTTACAGAAGGTTTTTCATAGTGCTCTCTTTTACGAACTTCCTGGATAACGCCGTCTCTTGAAGTCTGTCTCTTGAATCTTCTGAGTGCGCTGTCGAGGGACTCGTTTTCTTTAACTTTTACCTGACTCATTCTATTCCCTCCCTCCGCTGTTTGCAGGGGCAAAATTTGTATTAACGGAGTCTATTATACATGATTATTTGTTCCTTGTCAACCTAAAAGACGGTACAAATTACAAATTATTTGTTAATTTTTTATTACGACGGGTGTCGGGTTATTAAATCTTAATAATTGTTAATTATATTTTTAATATATATTTCTAATATAGAAAAAACAAAGCGTCTTTTTGTGCCATAATATATAATTGATAAGTTAGTGGTAAAAACTCGAGGATGTGACGACATGAGTGAGAATAACAAAGAAAATTTAACGAATAATAGAAACGAAGACCTTTTTGAAAATTTCAAAAAGGAAAACGACGATATTGACAACCTGCTTGCAGATGCTTTTTCTTTTATGGATGAAGGTTTTGAAGAAGAAAATGTGCAGGAAGAAATTCCTCAGGAGGAGACTTTTTCAACAGAAGACGTGAAAAAGTCGAAAAAAGCTGAAAAAGCAGAGAAAAAAGTCAGTCGTTACGAAGGAATGACTGAAGAAGAAATGAAAGCAGAAAAGATGAAAAAAGCATTGTATTCTGTTCTTATAGCAATACTTTCTATTTGTATTGTCCTCGTAGTAGGTGTTATCTTCAAAGTAAGCGATATGTTTGGCGGAATTTATGATGAAGGTGAAGCAAGTCCTACAGTTGAAGGTGAGACTCTTGCTGAGGAAGAAGACTTTGAAACAATGTTCGGCGTTACTGATGCGGCTTCACTTAACGATGCTCTGAAAAAATGGTCAAACAACGGTGGCGAAAAAATGAGCAGTAAGAATGTTATCAACATTCTTCTTCTCGGTCAGGACGGTGATGGTGGTGAAAAATCAAACGGCCGTGCAGACTCAATTATTATTGCTTCCGTAAACAAATCAACAAAAACAATAACTCTTGCGTCTATCATGCGAGACAGTTACATTTACATGAACGTTGACGGCAGAGACAGATATGAAAAGATTAACGCTTCATGTTATTACGGTGGCCCTAAAGGTGTAATTGAAGTTGTTGAAAAGAACTATAAAATTGATATTGACTATTATGCAAGTGTTTATTTTGGTTCATTCAAAAAGGTTGTTGATGCTCTTGGCGGTGTAACTGTTCCCATTGAACCGGGTCTTGCTTCATATATCAACAGAACAACAAGACAGCATGTTCAGTCAGGTGATGCAGTTCTCCTCAACGGTGAAGAAGCACTTGTTTATTCAAGAATAAGATATTATTATTCTGACAGTGATGTCAGCCGTACAGCAAACCAGAGAAGAGTTATCAACGGCATTATGCAGAAAGCAAAAGGTGCATCTGTTACAGACCTTTACAATGTTGTTGAGGCAGTTCTGCCTTACATGAAAACTAACATGCGTCAGACAAAGATTCTCTCATACGGTAAACAGGCGCTTACTGAAGGCTGGATAAGTTACGCAATGCAGCAGGATACTTTCCCCACTCTTGAAACAAGAGCAACAACATCTATCGGTGGCGTAGGCTCATGTTGGGTTGTGGACTATCCTCTTGCAGCACAGCAGTTACAGAAACTTCTTTACGGCAAAACAAATATTGCACTTGATCCCAATCGTGTAAATGTTCTCAATAACTATCTTACACACAAACCCTCTTACACAGGACCTTCTTACACAGGTACTCAGAGTGGTACAATCGGTTATACAGGAGAATATACAGAATCCTGGACAGGAGAAACAACAACTCTTGACCCATGGCAGACAACAACAGATACCGAAACAACAACAAGCTGGTGGCAAGGTATTCTCGGAGGAGAAACCACAACTGCAGGCAGTGAAATAACTGAATCACCCTCAGCAGAAACACCGACGGATGCTCCTGTGGAAATTCCCACAGAAGCTCCTACACAAGCTCCTGAAGAGACTCCTGCAAGACCGGGTATTCATATTCCCGGATTTTAAGACAAAAAAAGGCTGATGAGAAATCATCAGCCTTTTATTTTTTTGTTAATTAACCGAATAAAGCATCAAGAATTGCCTGGAAAGGACCGTTTGTGAAGTCGAACCAGTCAAAGAGTGATGCAAGTGAATCCCAGTTAATACCTGCAACGCTGTCAAGGAAAGACTGAATTACGCCTCCCCACGGAATTGCTGAGAAGAATTCAACAGCACCTGTAATGAGTGTATCAAGACCCATAATATATGTACTCCTTTCTTTACTGTGTCTATACATTAATTATACCTTATTTCAGAATAAAGTCAAGATGTGAGAGTTATTTCTAATAATTCTTTAAATTTTGTTTACAAAAGAACCCCTTTGTGATAAAGTTACAAAGGGGTGGTTATATGGCAGAAAAAGTTTTTCCTGCAATTGCAATTGCAGGTATCGGACAGTCAACAGTTATTAATACAGAAAACGGAAAAAGAGTGTGGCCTATTGACTTTGATGCAAAAAAACTTGCACTGCGGGTTGCTTTTCCTTTTGTTTTGTCTGTGATAACAAGATGTGACTGCGGACTTTCAAAGGCTATTTATAAAGGCTTTTCGGAACAGGTTGAGGGTTTAAGACTTGATGATGACGGCAACGAAGTTCACAAATTAAAGGTTGAGAGGTTTTTCAACAGCTTTAAAGATTGTACTGAGAAAGAAAGAAAATACATAAAACGTATGCTTCCCGTTGACAAAATCGCAGCTGAAACAGGGGAAGAGAATTTCTATTTTTTCACATATAACTCTTTCGGAAATACAGACAAAGTAGTAAGAGAACTTGATGAGTTTATTGAAAATGTTATGAAACAGAGAAATGCTGACAAAGTCAACCTTGTGCCTGTAAGCCTGGGTGGGACAATTGCCACAGCTTATATGAATCGTCACGGACGCAGAGGTCATGTTAACCGTGTTGTAGGTGTTGTTCCTGCTTTTGACGGCTCAAGCCTTGCAGTAAAACTTATCAGTGGAAGTTTTTCTGAATTTGCAGAAGATATAATCCCAAAGGAACTTAAAAAACTCTGTTCACTTCTGACGGAGAAAACAAGAGGAAAAATGGTTGACGGCATTTTTGATGCATTGCGAGATACTGTGATTCTGCGTTCTTCTGTGGGCTGGGGTGCAATACCTCATGCAGATTATAAAAAGCTTTCAGCAAAGTATAAAAAGAGTGAAAAACTTGATAAAATCTGCGAGGAAAATTTCAGAATAAGAAATGATTTTCCCTCATTTATTAAAAAGCAAAGAGAAAACGGCAGTGAATTTTTCTCCATCTGTGGTTACGGACTTCCCATGGAAAAGATGTTCAGGAGAGATAACTGTCACTCAGACGGAATTGTTGATACCTCATCCTGCTCAATGGGTGCCATCTGCACAGACCTGAATGAAGATATTGATGTCAGCACAAGTGCAATCAGAGACCGTGTATGGTTTTATAAGGGCATGGAGCATGAAGGTGCAGCAAAAAATGACCATCTTCTCAGATTATGTGCCCTCCTTCTTAAAGATAATACAATAACATCTGTCAATGATGATGAAAACTTTAAACAGTTTAATTGACATTTATAAAATCTTGTGATATCATATAAAAGATAATGAGAAAAACTGTGACGGAGACAGTAGCTGAAAACGAAAGTGCCAAGCGAATCAGGGGCGGTGAGAGCCTGATGATAAGTAGTTTTTGTGTGAAAATCACTCCTGAGTTGCAAACTGAAAGGCTTTATGCCCATTAAGTGAAGCCGGCATCCGCCGTTATCGGATAACATATGTCAGTATGTAGTAATAGGTGGTTAAACGAAGTTGCTTTCGTCCTGTTTCGGACGGAAGCATTTTTTATTGAAAGGAAGTTTTACGATGTACAAGAAAGTTCCTACAAACCTCGGCTTTGTCGAGCGTGAAAAAGAAGTTGAAAACTTCTGGAAGGAAAACAAAATTTTTGAAAAGTCATCAGCTCGTGAGGGCGAACCTTATGTTTTCTATGACGGTCCTCCCACAGCTAACGGTAAACCTCATATCGGTCACGTTCTTACACGTGTTATCAAGGATATGATTCCCCGTTACCGTACAATGAAAGGCTGTCAGGTTCCCAGAAAAGCAGGTTGGGATACTCACGGTCTTCCCGTTGAACTTGAAGTTGAAAAGCTTCTCGGTCTTGATGGTAAAGAACAGATTGAAGAATACGGCATTGCTCCTTTCATTGACAAATGTAAAGAAAGCGTGTGGAAATATAAGGGCATGTGGGAAGATTTCTCATCAACAGTTGGTTTCTGGGCTGACATGGATGACCCTTATGTAACATATCACAATAATTTCATTGAGTCTGAGTGGTGGGCACTTAAACAGATTTTTGACAAGGGTCTTCTTTACAAAGGCTTCAAAATTGTTCCCTATTGCCCTCGTTGCGGAACTCCTCTTTCATCACACGAAGTTGCTCAGGGATACAAGGATGTAAAAGAACGTTCAGCAATTGCAAGATTCAAAATCAAGGATGAAGATGCATATTTTCTTGCATGGACTACAACACCATGGACACTTCCTTCAAACCTTGCACTTTGCGTAAACCCTGTGGAAAATTATGTTAAAGTTAAAACTGCAGACGGTTACACATATATCCTTGCAGAAGCACTTTGTGAAAAAATCCTTGGCGGTGAAAAGGAAACTGCACCTTACGAAGTTGTTGAAACTTATGTAGGTAAAGACCTTGAATACAAAGAATATGAACCTCTCTTTGACTGTTGCGGAGATATTATCGCAAAACAGCACAAGAAAGCATATTTTGTAACATGCGACAGCTATGTTACTCTCACAGACGGTACAGGTATCGTTCATATCGCTCCTGCATTCGGTGAAGATGACGCAAACGTAGGCAGAAAATATGACCTTCCCTTTGTTCAGCTTGTTGACAGTAAAGGTAACATGACAGAGGAAACACCTTTTGCAGGTATGTTCTGTAAAGATGCGGACAAGGAAGTTCTTGTTGACCTTGATAAGAGAGGTCTTCTCTTCGATGCTCCCAAGTTTGAGCATAGCTATCCTCATTGCTGGAGATGTGACACTCCTCTCATCTATTATGCAAGAGAATCATGGTTCATCAGAATGACTGATGTACGTGACGACCTTATTAAAAATAACAACACAATCAACTGGATTCCCGAAAGTATCGGTAAAGGCAGATTTGGTGACTGGCTTGAAAATGTTCAGGACTGGGGCATCAGCCGTAACCGTTATTGGGGTACACCTCTTAATATCTGGGAATGTGAATGTGGTCACAAGCATTCAATCGGCAGTATTGAAGAACTTAAATCAATGTCAGAGGATTGTCCTGATGATATTGAACTTCACAGACCTTACATTGATGAAGTTAAAGTTAAATGTCCTGTCTGCGGTAAAGTGATGACACGTGTTCCCGAAGTTATTGACTGCTGGTTTGACTCAGGTGCAATGCCCTTCGCACAGCATCACTATCCTTTCGAAAACAAGGATTTGTTTGAAGCACAGTTCCCTGCAGATTTCATCTCAGAAGCAGTTGACCAGACAAGAGGTTGGTTCTATTCACTCCTTGCAATTTCAACACTTATTTTCAATAAAGCACCTTTCAAAAACGTAATCGTTCTCGGTCATGTTCAGGATGAAAACGGACAGAAAATGTCTAAATCAAAAGGCAACGCAGTTGACCCCTTTGATGCACTTGAACAGCACGGTGCAGACGCAATCCGTTGGTATTTCTACACTAACTCTGCTCCCTGGCTTCCTAACCGTTTCCATGCAAAGGCAGTAACAGAAGGTCAGCGTAAATTTATGGGTACATTGTGGAACACTTATGCTTTCTATGTTCTCTATGCAGACATTGATTCCTTCGACCCCACAAAGTATTCTCTTGAAGTTGACAAACTTTCAGTTATGGATAAATGGCTTCTTTCACGTCTTAACTCAATGGTAAAAGATGTTGACGATTGCCTCGGCAATTACAAAATCCCTGAAGCAGCAAAAGCACTCCAGAGCTTTGTTGATGAAATGAGTAACTGGTATGTACGCCGTGGTCGTGAACGTTATTGGGCTCAAAGTATGACTCAGGACAAGATCAATGCTTACATGACTCTCTACACAGCACTTGTTACAACTGCAAAAACTGCAGCACCTATGGATCCCTTTATCTCAGAAGAAATTTATCAGAACCTTGTTCGCTCAGTAGATGAGACGGCTGAAGAAAGTATCCACCTTTGCTCATTCCCCGAAGCAGATGAAACACTCATTGATAAAGAACTTGAAGAAAATATGGACGAAGTTCTTAAAATTGTTACTCTCGGACGTGCAGCAAGAAACGGTTCAAACATCAAAAACCGTCAGCCTCTCGGAGCAATGTATGTTAAGGGCGAAAGAGAACTCAACGAATTCTTCAAGAAGATTATCGAAGATGAGCTTAATATCAAAGAAGTTTCATTCATTGAAGATGTTGATGGTATGCTTTCATACAACTTCAAGCCTCAGATGAAGACACTTGGTCCTAAGTACGGCAAACGCCTCAACGATATCAGAACAAAGCTTACTGAAATTGATGGCAGTGCTGCTAAGAAAGAACTTGACACTACAGGTGTTCTTAAACTTGACCTTGGTGACATGGTAATTGACCTTGAAGAAACAGATCTTCTTATTGAAGCAACACAGAAAACAGGCTTCTTCTCACTTGCAGAAGGTGGTGTGACAGTTGCAATTGACACAACTCTCACAGATGCACTCATTGAAGAAGGCTTTGTACGCGAAATGGTTTCAAAAATCCAGACAATGAGAAAAGATGCAGATTTCGATGTGCCTGACCACATTACAGTTTACATTTCAGGTAACGATAAACTTGCAGAAATCTTTGCAAACAATAAGGAAGAAATCATGACAGATGTTCTTGCTGATGAGTTTGTAACAGGTTCACTTGACGGTTACACAGCAGAATGGGATATCAACGGCGAAAAAGTTACATTCGGCGTTAAGAAAATTTAAACGAAAATCCCCGACCTCAAAATCATAGATTTTGCCACCTCCCCTTGCTTTTTCAAGGGGAGGCTTTTTGGTTTCATCAAACTTATATTTGAAGACAATAAAAAGGCTCCCTTGTGTAAAGGGAGCCGGATTTTTGCGTAGCAAAAAGACTGAGGGATTGTTTGTTTTTTATACCTCAAACCCTAAATCTTCAATTTCTTCCTTTGCTTTGATTTCGTCAGCGACAGCCACTGAAACTGTTTTTGTTTCAAGGTTTGCTTCTGCTTTGATACCTGCACTTTCAAGTGCTTCTGATATTCTTTTTACGCACATAGGGCAATGCATGCCCTCTACTTTAATGTCTGTCATAATTTTTTCTCCTTTGTTTTAAGCCTTAAGGCATTTGATACTACAAAAAGTGAACTGAGACTCATTGCAACTGCACCTATCATGGGGGAAAGTAAAATTCCCAAAGCGGGGTAAAGCACACCTGCTGCAACAGGTATTGCAAGAGTGTTATAGCAGAAAGCCCAGAAAAGGTTTTCTTTGATGTTCTTAATTGTGAAACGGCTCAAGCGTATTGCTTTTACAACGTCTGTAATATCATTTTTCATCAGCACGATTTCTGCTGAATCAATTGCAATATCACTTCCGCTGCCGATTGCACATCCGATATCAGCCTGAGTCAGGGCAGGGGCGTCATTTATTCCGTCACCGACCATGATAACTAAGTCGGAGGCCAAGCGG
>JAZRNJ010000081.1:0-10589 GCA_045648125.1 Acutalibacteraceae bacterium | reverse complement strand
GACCGCTTGGCCTCCGACTTCCTTTTCCATCCCCTCAAGGATTTCAAGCTTTGCTTTGAGAATATTTTCTCTTGAACCTAAGTTTTCAATATGAGAAACACCGATGTTACTGATTACACTGCAAGTGGGTTTCACTGCCTTTGTAAGAAGTGAAATTTCGCCAAGGTTACTCATTCCCATTTCAAGGACTGCACCTGTGTAACTTTCATCAAGTCTGAAAATCATTCTCGGAACACCGATATCGTTATTGAAGTTGCCCTCTGTTTTGAGAGTTTTATATTTTGCTTCCATAACGCAGGAAATCATTTCCTTCGTTGTGGTTTTGCCAACGCTTCCTGTGATACCTACAACAGGAATTTCGAATTTTTCTCTGTAAAAACGTGCTAAGTCAAGCTGTGCCTGACGTGTGGAAGAAACATAAATCACAGAACATGAACACTCTACTTCTTCCTCAGCCATAACACATACAGCACCGCTTTCACATGCTTTTTCTGCAAAAAGATGAGCATTGAAATTTTCACCTTTTATACAAACGAACATAGAATTCTCTTCAATTGTGCGTGTATCGGTACTGATTGAAGAAATTTCTTTATCTTCACCTTTCAGTGTGCCTGATACAGCTTTTGCAATTTCACTCAGTAACATTTTTTGCATAAGAATCTTCCTTTATTTAGAGAGAATTTCTTTTACAATCTCTCTTTCATCATAGTGGATTTTTCCTGTATTTAAAATCTGATAAGTTTCGTGACCTTTACCTGCAAGAAGAACAACGTCATCTGCTTTCGCAATTGACAAAGCTTTCTCAATAGCCTTTGTTCTGTCACATTCAATATAAATTTTCGCTTTGCATTTTTCCATACCTGCGAGAATATCGTCAATAATCATCTGCGGGTCTTCGCTTCTCGGATTATCAGAAGTCACAACTGCAACATCTGACATATTCCCTGCAATTTCACCCATAATGGGACGCTTTGTTTTATCTCTGTCACCACCGCAACCAAAGACAGTAATGATTTTTCTTGTGTAAACCTTTCTCAGAGATTTGAGAACGTTTATAAGTCCGTCAGGTGAATGAGCGTAGTCAATAATCACTGTGTAAGGAGTGTCAACGTCAACTGTTTCCATTCTGCCCTTTACACCTTTGGAAGTTGACAGTGCTTTCTTTGCAACATCAATATCAACACCAAGTTCTTTTGCTGCAACTGCTGCTGACATTGAATTATAAACAGAGAATTCACCGGGAATATTAAGCTTGATTCTCGAAATCATAGCATTTCCCACAAGCTCATAAGCAACTGCTCTGTCAGTAAGAACAGGATTTTTCGCAGTATAATCTGAACTGTTGTTTCTGATTGAATATGTTACAACTTCAGCATCAATACCTGATTTCATATAAGGTGCTGCATCGTCATCGTCATTGATAACAACTTTTTTTGAATTTTCAAAGAGCATATGTTTTGCTTCTTTGTAATTTTCCATTGTGCCATGATAATCAAGATGGTCCTGAGTAAGGTTTGTAAAAAGACCGATATCAAATTTAACAGGTGCTACTCTCTGCTGACTGAGTGCCTGAGAAGAGACTTCCATAATGCAGTATTTGCAACCTTTATCAGCCATTTCTCTGAAAAGTTTATTCATTTCAAAGGGGTCGGGAGTTGTAAGAGATGAGGGTCTTTCTTCATCGCCGATAAGATTTATTACTGTACCGAGAAGACCACATTTCTCCCCTGCCTCTTCGAGAATATGTTTGAGAAGAAATGAAACAGTTGTTTTACCGTTAGTGCCTGTAATGCCTATCATTTTAAGGCTTTCAGTAGGTCTCCCGAAAAACTCCCAACAAAGGAAAGAGTAAGCACGTCTTGTATTTTCAACGATAACCTCATTTTTGGCACCTGTTTCGTGTTCAACGATAACTGCTGCTGCACCTTTTTCTTCAATTGCACGGACTGCAACAGTATGTGCATCAAAACGGTTGCCTTTGATACAGACAAAAACATCGCCTTTCTGTATACTGTCAAATTTATCAGTAACTGATGAAATTTCACAATCATTGTAGTTGTTTTTTGTTTCGAGTTTTGATAAAAGTTGTGATAACTTCATGACGTCCACCTCTTTATTATTCTGCATCTGACGAAGTTGATTTAAAGTACACTGTAATAGTATCGCCGTAATAAACTTTTGTATTCGCTTCTTTATCCTGTTTATAGGAAATGAAACTGCTTGATGCTGCGTTACCAACTATAGAAACGTTCACACCTGCACTGTTAGCAGCATAGTAAACCTGATTTACTGTCATTCCGATAAAGTTCGGAACTGTTGTTACCTGCTTTTCGGCATTCTTTTCTGTATAAAGAATAACTGTTCCGTTAGCAGAAATTGTCTGATTTGAAGACGGAACCTGTTCAACAACTCTTTCGCCACTGCCTACAATTTTAACATTAAAACCTGATGAAGTGAGTGTCTGTTTTGCCTCTTCAACTTTCTTACCTATAACGTTATCGGCATTTCTGTCAACATGTTTGTTTTCTTCTTCTGTATACTTAGGTTCAACGTTGAGATAAACCATAACTTTCTGCATAATATCAGCTGCAACAGGTGCTGCAATCTGGCTGCCGTAGTATTCACCTACAGGTTTCTTTACAGCAATGAGCATTGCAACCTGAGGGTCATCTGCAGGTGCAAAACAAGCAAATGATGCAGTATAAAAACCCGGCTCTTCAAGAATTTCAGATGTACCTGTTTTACCTGCAACACGGTAACCTGCAACGTAAGCATTTTTACCTGTACCCGTTGCAACAACATCTTCCATCATACCTGTAATGATTTCTGCTGTTTTTTCTGAAATTACCTGTCTTTTAACTACAGGTTCTGCCTCAAAAATAACATTTCCTTCATGGTCAACTGTTTTTGCAACAACATAAGGCTGAAGAAGTTTACCGCCATTTGCAATTGCCGAAACAGCTGTAATTGTCTGTATGGGAGTTACTGTAAAAGACTGACCGAACGCACTTGATGCAAGTTGAACTTTTGTCTTTTTCATTGAATCAGCGCTATGGTAGTTACCTATTTCTTCAGAGGGAAGGTCAATACCTGTTTTTTCAGTAAAGCCAAATGCTTCAAAGTATTTGTAGAAATTATCTACACCCATATCAAGACCAAGCTGAATAAAGAACGGGTTACATGAATTTGCAAATGCCTGTGAGAATGTCTGCGTACCGTGGCCTTCTCTGTGAGAGCAATGCATTCTTCTGTCATCAACCTGAATTGCACCACCACAGACATAATTCCTTGACATATCCCATGTGTTTTCTTCAAGTGCAGCAGCAGCAGTAATTATTTTGAAAACTGAACCCGGCTCATAAGTATCGGAAATTGTTCTGTTTTTCCATTGATTGAACCAAGCAGTTGTCTCTGCTTCTTCTTTGAGTCTTTCATCCATAATTTCATCAAGATGTTCACGGACTGTCTGACTTGTGATTTCATAAGGATTATTCAGGTTATAGTCAGGCTTACTTGACATAGCAAGAATTGCACCTGTGTTTACATCCATGATGAGACCGTAAGCATATTCAGCCTGAGTATCTTTGATTGACTGATCGAGACCTTCCTCAAGGTAACGCTGAATTGTTTCGTCAATAGTTGTGTAAACGCTTGTTCCCTGAACTGCATCGGTAATTGTTTCGTACTCTGAGGGCATTGAGTCACCCTGACCTGAAACAGCAGTTATTTTTCTGCCGGGTGTACCTGTGAGAATTGAGTTATACTGCAGTTCAAGTCCTCCTGTACCAACATCATTTGTACCGGTAAAGCCAAGAACTGTTGACGCAAAAGAATTGTAAGGGTAATATCTCTTGACATCATTTTCAACACCGATATACCTTGCAAACTTACGTTCAATCGCACTTCCGTCTTCTGCTTTCACGGTTTCACATGTTTCTTTGAGCAACTTGAGAATTTCATCTCTCACATCTTTTTCAACACGGTATTTTACAACCATGTTGCCATACTGAGAAAGTTCGGCCTTTGCACGTACTGTTTCTTCTTTCATTTCAAGAACATCCGTAAGTTTTTTTATAACAATTTCTCTTGCATTATTGCTTTCGCTGAGTTTATTGGGATAAATCACAATTTTCCACGCTGAAGCACTCTTTGCAAGTTGTTTACCGTTACGGTCGTAAATTACACCTCGTTCAGCTGAAATTTCAGAGTCTCTGAGCTGATTATCTTCAGCTTTTGCACGGTATTCTTCACCAAGTCCCAACTGAACATAGCCAAGGAAAATCGCACATGCACCAAAGCCAAGCACTACTATAAAAATGAGTACATGCAAAGCTCTTTTTACCATTGTGTTTTCGTTTGCCTGAGGTAATGACATACCAATTTTCCTCCTTAAAAACTACTCTTAAATAACAATTAATGCGGCAAAGGAATTTTACTGTTTACAAGATACCTTTATCTTATAAATAGTTATTCCGTGCCGCTGACATTATGACTTTCAATTAATCTTTCGGGTTTACCACACCGTAATCTCCCTGTGACAGTTCAAAATATGTTACCTGATACCTGTCACGCTGTATCATACCCTTTTCTTCTGCACTTTGTCTTACAGACTCAAAGGATACCATGGAATCTTTTTTGATATTGAGAATTATGTTCTGACTTTCTGCAATATCAAGTTCCGCCTGTAAGGTTTGGGTTTTGTGGTCGTAGTTATTTATATATGCACCCAGACACACAAAGGAACTCGCCACAGCAGTAAGTACGAGAGCAATACAGACAATTGCAACTGCTGAAAGGTTGCTGCGTCTTTCATTTATGACAAGTTTTTCTTTTCTGATATGTGGTGTATCTTCAAGAACCCTTACTTTCGGTCTTGGTTCAGTTTTTTTATTCGGTACAGGTTTGGGTGCTGATGTACCCTCGTCGAACAAATCGAGGTCAAACAATATCTCAGCCATTACACCCATCCTTTCTCTTTAACTTCTTTATCTTCTCTATTCTTCTACTCGTTCAACTGCTCTGAGTTTAGCACTTCTTGAACGTGAGTTTTCTTCAACTTCCTTTTCTGTAGGTTCTTTCACTTTAAAAGGAAGTTTGCCTTTTGGAGTTTTCCCGCAGACACAAACAGGAAATTCAGGCGGACAAGTACAGCCTGAACAAAAATCATTGAACCTGACTTTTACAATTCTGTCTTCAAGAGAATGGAATGTGATTATTACCACTCTGCCTCCGACTTTAATTGACTCAAACATATCATCAAGAGTGTTTTTAAGCTCAAGCAACTCTGAGTTTACTTCAATTCTTATTGCCTGAAAACTTTTTTTAGCAGGATGTCCTGATTTTCTTCTAACCGAAGGAGGATAAGATTCTTTGATGATTTCTGCAAGTTCAAGTGTAGTTTCTATTTCTTTTGTTTCTCTGTATTTTACAATGTTATTTGCAATTGCACGTGCAAATTTTTCTTCACCGTAAGATGAAAGAATTTTTGAAAGCTCCCCTGCAGAATATGTGTTTACAACATCTTTTGCAGAAAGACCTTCCTTGCTCATTCTCATATCAAGCGGTGCATCGGAATGGAAAGAAAAACCTCTTTCTGCCGTATCAAGCTGATATGAAGAAACGCCTAAGTCAGCAAGTATTCCGTCAACTTTTTCTACGCCGTTTTCTTCGAGAATTTCTTTCAGCCTTGAAAATCTGCTATTGACTATTGTCACTTTTTCATTGCCGTCAAAACGGGCTTTCAGCACCTTGATTGCGTCAGGGTCACGGTCAATTGTGTAAAGATGACCTGTTGTCAGTTTTTCGGCAATCATTGATGAGTGACCACCGCCACCACCGGTGCAGTCAACATAAATTCCGTCAGGTTTTATATCAAGTGCATCAATTGCCTCTTTATAAAAAACAGGAATATGGGAAAAATTAATTGCAGTTTCCATTTCACTTACCTCAGAAAAATCAGAATCTTACAAGTGATTCATCGAAATCAAATTCGTCATCGTTTTCACTCTGGAGTTTATTCCATGTTTCTTCGTCCCAGATTTCAATTTTTCTGCCTGAGCCGAGAATTACAATATTTTTTGTAATTCCTGCGTATTCTCTGAAAGATTCTTTCAGAAGCACACGGCTCTGAGGGTCCATGTTACAGTCGTCAATTCTTGAAAAAACTTTTCTGTAGTATTTTCTGTATTTTTCGCCTGCGGGAAGATTATCAAGTTCTTCTTTAACTTTAGCCCATTCATCAAGAGGATAAAGTGTCAGGCATTTATCGTCAGGAAGGGTTTTCATAATAACAAATTTCTGACCAAGCTCTTCTCTGTATGCAGAAGGCACAACCATTCTTGACTTCGCGTCAAGTGAATGGAAATACGTTCCTTTGAAATCTGCCATTGTTACCCCTCCTTTACGTTTAAAAGTTGAAAATTTCCGTTTTTGTGTGGAAAACTCTGTGGAAAATGTGGAAAACTCCCACTTCGTCACCATTTTAAGCAACTTCCTCCCACTTCGTACCACTATTATAATTCCAAACCCCTTTTTTGTCAATAGGTTTTTGGCTTAAATACTTAAAAAATCAAGGATTTTTCCGTGGTGGGAGAAAATCCAAAAAAATTATAAAAAAAGAAGAATTACTCTCTTTTTCAAGAAAATAATTCTTCTGCAAATCATATTCATTTTATTACTTTATCATCTCTTTAAATTCTTCTTCGCTGATAATTGTAATACCGAGGGTCTGTGCTTTTGTAAGTTTTGAACCTGCATCCTCACCTGCTAAAACATAGGTTGTTTTTTTAGAAACAGAGGACGATGTTTTACCTGAAAAGCCTTCAATTATTTCAGAGGCTTCCCCACGTGTCATTGTAGGCAATGTACCTGTAAGCACAAACGTCTGTCCCTGGAAACGTGTATCTTTCACTTCTGCAAGAGAATTCATATTCACTCCTGCATTTTTCAGTTCCTCAACCATTTTCTTTGTAGGTTCAAGAGAGAAAAACTGAACAACACTTTCTGCCATTATTTCACCGAAACCGTCGATGAAAAGAATTTCTTCTTTCGTTGCTGACATAATTTTTTCAAGCGTTCCGAAATTAACTGCAAGCAGTTTTCCTGCTTTTGCACCGATATGCCTGATACCGAATGCAAAGAGAAGTTTTGCAAGGTCGTTTTCTTTTGATTTTTCAATGGCATCTATAAGGTTATTGGCAGATTTTTCTGCAAATCTTTCAAGAGAAAGAAGTTGTTCAGATTTCAGATAATAAATATCGGCTGCATTTTTAACAAATCCTTCATTTACAAGAACTTCCGAAACTGATTCACCGAGACCTTCAATATCCATTGCATCTCTTGAACAGAAATGAATAATATTTCTGAGAAGTTGTGCAGGACATTGGGGATTTGAACATCTTATGGCTGCTTCATCTTCTTCACGAGAAACAGGTGAAGAACATGAAGGACAAATTTTCGGCATTTCATAAATTTCGTGATTTTCACCTTTTTTTGAAACAGTCACAATTTCAGGGATAATATCCCCTGCTTTTCTGACAACAACCGTGTCGCCGATGCTTATCCCCTTTTCTCTGATAAAATCTTCGTTGTGCATTGTGGCTCTGCCCACAGTTGAACCTGCAAGAAGAACCGGTTCAAGAACAGCAACAGGAGTAAGCACACCTGTTCTACCTACATTAACTTCAATATCAATAAGCTTTGTTTCCTTTTCTTCAGGAGGATATTTATATGCTACAGCCCATTTGGGGAATTTTGAAGTTGAGCCAAGTTGTTTTCTCTTTTCAAAATCATTGACCTTGATAACTGCACCGTCAATATCAAAAGGAAGATTTCCTCTTTCATTTCCTATACGGTCGATTTCTGCAAGCACATCATCAAAAGTTGCATATTCATTATAAAAAGGAACTGTTCTGAAGCCGAGCGTTCTGAGATAATCAAGCGATTCTTTGTGAGATTTTATTTCCTTGCCTTCAATCTGCTGAATGTTGAAAACAAAAATACTGAGATTTCTTTCTGCTGCAATTTTTGAACTTTTCTGTCTCAGAGAACCTGCAGCAGCGTTACGAGGATTTTTGAAAGGCTTTTCATCATTGAGTTCCTGTTTTTCTACAAGAGAAAGAAAAACTTCACGAGGCATATATACTTCACCTCTTACTTCAAGGAAAGGAACACTTTCTTCAAGTTTAAGAGGAATTGTTTTAATTGTACGCAGGTTTGCAGTAACATCTTCACCTACCTGACCGTCACCTCTTGTTGAACCTCTGACAAAAACTCCATCACGGTATTCAAGAGAAACGGACAGACCGTCAATTTTAGGTTCTACAACATAAGTCACGTCACCGTCAATTTTACTTTCAAAACTCCTCAGTTCATCAAAACTGAATGCATCCTGCAAACTTTCCATGGGAACAGAATGCACAACTTCCTCAAAACGGTTGTCAGCCATACCTCCAACTCTCTGTGTAGGAGAATCGGGTGTGAGAACTGACGGAAAATCGTTTTCGATATTCTCAAGTTCACGGAGTGCTTTATCGTATTCAAAGTCAGAAATCTGAGGGTCATCATCAACATAATATTTCTTGCTGTGGTAATTGAGAAAATCCCTCAGCTCACGTGCTTTCAGTTCTGCTTCTTTTATATTCATAAAATCTCACCTTTTATAAATTAAATCCATTTATATTTTACCATTATTATTGCCATTTTTCAAGTTCTGTGATAATATATATTTGTAAGTTATAAAACAGAAAGGAGATTTCTGATATGAAAAACAATTTAATTATTACCATCAGCCGTGAATACGGCTCAGGCGGTCGTGAAATAGGCGAAAAACTTGCTATGGAACTTGGTATTCCCTTTTACGATAAAGCCATTATAGATAAAGCAGCAAAAGAAACAGGCTTCTGCGCAGAGTTCATCGAAAAAGAAGAACAGAGAGTTACAAGCAGTCTCCTTTTCAACCTTGCAACAAACGCTTATTCTTTCGGCAACATGGTTTCACATTACGGACAGTCACTTTCAGACCAGGTTTTTCAGGCTGAAGCAAAAATCATCAAAGAACTGGCGTCAGAGGGTTCATGCGTAATTGTAGGCAGATGTGCCGATTATATCCTTAAAAATCAGTTCCCCTGCTTCAACATTTTCATCTGTGCTGATTTTGAAAAAAGATGTGAAAGAGCAATAAAAATTGACAACCTCAAAAAAGAAGATGTTGAGGACATTGTAAAGAAAAAAGATAAAGCAAGAATACGTCACAATCAGTTCTACGGTTCTCAGGATTGGGGCGATGCAAGAAACTACGACATCACTCTTAACAGCGGAAACTTAGGAATTGAAAACGCAGTTCAGGTGCTTAAAACAGCAATTGAAAATTACAGATAAAAGAAAACCTCCTATGATAGTTTATTCTGTCATAGGAGGAATTTTTATTGCTTTATTTTACAATAGACTTGAAATTATCAATTAAATCGTGTACGTCTTCCACGTCTACATTGTCATAATATTCTTCAGGTTTGTCATCAAAGAAAACAAAATCCTCATCATACACCTGAAGTGTTATTTTTTCATTTTCACTTTCTGAAGTTGAATAATCTTTTTCAAATGCTGCAATTTCTGTTCTTAATGTTTTCAGAGCATCTTTTCGTTCTGCAACATCTTCAGCAGCATCTCCGAGAATGTTTTTCGGCTCTTCAAGATTTATAACGCTTTCAAGTTTAATTCCACCATCATCAACAAGAACCTTTCTTGTATTAGCGTCCAATCTCCATGCCTGGTTATAATTTTCCAAATCATCGCTTTCAAACCAGCTGCTGATAAGCACGTCTGCAAGAGCAATAAACTCACCTGTTTTTTTATCTTTACTGAGCATAACCTCTGAAACATGCTTTTCAGCATCTTCACCAAAAGCATCTTCATAAGGGTATACTTCATAAGCATCTCTGCCATTCCATGTACAAAATCCGAGAAAATAAGAGTGTCCGCCTGCCGTGCTTACACCATGGACAAAAAGTTCAGGGATTTTGTCACCGTTTGCATCTATGAGTTTATATTTTATAATCTGACTTCCAAGCATCATTTCAGGGAAAAAATCAGGTGCATTCAAGATAACATTTTCAACACAGTCTTCCCATGCAACAACATTAACAGGCAGAATAAGTTCTTTTTCTCCGTTGATATATCCTCTCACAAAATCTTTTGCAAAGCCTTCATCAACGTATGTATGATAAATGTCAAGAGCACTTGCTTCTTCACTGCATGAATATTCTTCAGTTGAATAAATGTATGCAAAAATATTTTTGTATTCATCTATAACTGAATACTTTTCTTCGAATGCCTTAACTTCTTTTCTTGCATTTTCAAGAGCCTTCTTACGGGTATCTTCGTCAGCAGTTTGTGAAATCAGATCTTCTAACAGATGCTCATTATTGTACTCAGTGCAAGATAATGCACCTTTTTCAAATCTGAATTCACGTCCCACATAATAATTTTTAAAATAACTCCATCCGTACTGACTTACAACATCTGATGACAACATTTCAGAAGTCAAATCACCTGCTCTGAAAACAATCTCACCTGTTTCATTATTTTTGCAG
>JAZRNJ010000080.1:0-6024 GCA_045648125.1 Acutalibacteraceae bacterium | reverse complement strand
ATTTAAAGCCCCTGCCGACCTTGTGTCGGCAGGGATACCCCATTAAAATTTTGACCGTTGTTACCGAATAATTTCGGTATTGACGTTGAAAATTTTAAAGTTAAGAGATATATTATGGAAGAAAACAAGAAGAAAAAAACTAAAAAGAAAAAAAACGGTCTGACTTCAACAATCCTGTTGGTAGCCATTTTTCTGATAGGCTTGTGTGTTCTGCTTTATCCTACAGTAAGTGATTTCTGGAATGAAAAAAGGCAGTCACAGGCTATTATGAACTATGACGATTTGATTGTTGACCTTACTCCTGAAGATTTTTCCGAATATTTCAGAAAAGCAGAAGAGTACAACCGCAAATTAAAACTCATCTCTTTTCCGTTTTTAGGATATTCAGAGCTTGACGAGGAATATTATTCAACTCTTGATATCAACGGTGACGGAATGATGGGTTATATCACAATTGAAAAAATCAAAATTCAGTTGCCCATTTATCATGGAACAAGTGATAAGGTTCTCAACTCTGCTGTAGGTCACCTGGAGGGTTCAAGCCTTCCTGTCGGAGGGGAAAGTACTCACAGTGTGCTCTCAGCCCACCGTGGTCTGCCCTCAGCCAAACTGTTCACAAATCTTGACAAGGTTGTTGTGGGTGATATTTTCACAATAACAATTCTCGACAGGACATTTACTTATCAGGTCGATCAGGTACTTATTGTCCTGCCAGATGAAATAAATGAACTGAGTGTTGTAAACGGCGAAGATTACTGCACACTTGTAACCTGTACTCCTTATGGTATCAACACCCATCGTATGCTGGTACGCGGAACAAGAATTGAAAACATCGAAGCAGCTAAAAAGGTCAATGTCCTCACTGAGGCTTTCCAGATTGACCCGCTTATTGTCACACCTGCAGTTGCAATCCCCATGCTGGGTGCACTTCTTGCTTTCCTTATGGTAAAATCATCAAAGGAAAAGAAGAAAAATAAAGCAAAGCAAAAAGAAAACAAATAAAATTCAGAGAGAAAGGTGGTAAAAAGGATGAAAGCGAAAAAACTCACATCAGTTGTTGCGATTCTTATGATACTTGCGTTATGTGTTCTTCCTATGTCTCCTACAGCCACCGCACTTTTGAACAAAAACGGAAGCATAACTCTCAATCTCACGGATTCGGAGACCGAAACTTCCTTGGCAAATGTCCCTTTCCGACTGTATTTTATCGCAAAAGCATACGAAAGTGGCAATGGCATCAGATACGAATTGATTTCACCTTTTGATGAGGCTGATGTTGATATAGATGACTTGCAGGATTCTTCATTGCCCGTGCACCTTGCATATTTTGCAGATACTCATTCTCAGCCTTATGCAGAAAAAAGTACAGATGAAAACGGTGTTCTCACTTTTGAAAATCTTACACCGGGTCTGTATCTTGTTGTTCCCTTGCAGAACGGAGAAAACGGTTATACCACATCACCATTCGTTATCAGTATTCCGAACTATGATTCCCAAAACGGGACTTGGGAGTATGACATAGACGCGTCACCAAAAATTCTCAGTGATAGTGGAAATGAAGATGGTTCAGAAACATATATAAGTGTTGTGAAAAAATGGGACACAGACAAATCACATCCCGAAAGCATAACCGTTGTTCTGCTCCGTGATTTTCAGGAGTATGAAGAAATTCAGTTAAATGAAAGCAACAACTGGCATTACCGCTGGGATAATCTCCCCAAAAATCACGTGTGGAACGTGGTTGAAAAGCAGGTTCCAAAAGGATATACTGTTTACTACGAAACATCATCAAATACTGTTACAATTATAAATAAGTCAGATGATACCGAAGAACCTACAACCAAACCGTCTGAAACAGAAAAGGACGAAGATAAACTTGTTCAGACAGGACAACTTAACTGGCCTGTACCTGTTTGCGCAATAGCCGGACTTCTCATCTTCAGCATCGGCTGGGCTGTACTGAATTTCGGCAGGAAAGAAAGTGAATAGTACAATGAGAAGAAAAGTTGGCATTACTCTTGTAACCCTTGGACTTTGTCTGATTTTGTTTGCGGTAGGTCTGCTTTTTTATAACAATTATGAAAATAAAAAGGCGGAAGAACAGTCAGATAAACTGATAAATTCTCTTACGGATATTGCAAACGATAAACGGGTAGGCGGAGAAACAGATCCCTTTGATGAAGAAATGAAAGTGGTTGATATTGACGGCTATGGTTATATCGGTTATCTTGCTATTCCTGAACTGGGACTCAAACTTCCCGTTATGTCAGAATGGGATTACACAAGACTTAAGGTAGCACCTTGCCGTTATTACGGCTCAACAAAAACAGACAACCTTGTAATATGTGCCCATAACTACAGAAGCCACTTCGGATATATCGGAAGGCTGAATACGGATGCAACAATAATCTTTACAGATATGGAAGGCACCCAATATGCCTACACTGTAACGTCAGTAGAAATTCTCCAACCCTATGATTCAGAGAAGGTAAAAGATACAGGCGATGACCTCATCCTTTATACCTGCACATACGGTGGCAGGACCAGAGTGGTTGTCAGATGTACAAAAGTATAGGGGTTTTTAGAAGTCCCCTATAATAAATAAAACTTCAGGTCTATCCGATTTTGCAGATTGACCTGAAGTTTTTTATTTCTATTGCTCTTGTTAGAAAAACGCCGTTATTATTTCTTGAAAGAAAAATAATTTCATGGCATAAAAAACCGCAACCCTTGATAAATCAAGGATTGCGGTATGGCGCGCTGCAGAGAAACGAACTCCTGACCTTTTGGTTCGTAGGGGATTTTCAGTAACGTAAACATAAAACGTCACACGAAATCAGACGTAAAATGTTAGAAAACCTGATATCCGCCACTGTCCGTCATAAAATTCAATCATTAGGAAAAATATGAATTATGTTGTGATTTCTCAATATTTATGCTACAATAATTACAAGAAAAGAGTTGTAAAAATTCCCACACTCTCAACAATATCAAGCGTATAATATGATTGTAAAATCGAAAGAAGGGGAAGTATGAGAACGGTAAAACAAAAAGTTCTGTGCGGAGCGGATGTGCTTGCACGTGACGTGTTTGAGTTGCAAGGAAAATGTGGACTTATCACCAACCACACAGGTGTACTTCGTGACCTTTCTTCCACAGTTGATATGCTTGAAAATAAATGTAATCTGACAGCACTCTTCGGCCCTGAGCATGGTGTAAGAGGAGATGTGCAGGCAGGTGAGGGTGTAGTGTCTTTCACTGTTAAAAACACAGGGCTTCCCGTATACAGTCTGTTTGGTGATGATATATCTGAAAGCGAAAAAGCACTCGCATCTCTTAATACGGTGATTTTTGATATTCAGGATGTTGGTGCAAGATTTTATACCTATGCTTATACAATGACGGATGCTATGAAACTTTGTGCAGAACATGGTGTGAAGTTCGTTGTTCTTGACCGTCCGAACCCTCTGGGCGGAATTAAAGCTGAGGGAACAATTCTCGACAAACAGTTTTCATCCTTTGTGGGAAGATTTCCCACACCCACCAGATGCGGTCTCACAATCGGTGAATTTGCACTTATGATGAATGAAACAGAAAACATTGGTTGCGACCTGACGGTTATTCCCATGGAAGGCTGGGAAAGGAATATGTATTATGACGATACAGACCTTGTTTTTATTCAGCCGTCACCAAATATTCCCACCGTAGATACGGCATTTACCTATATAGGCACTTGTGTTTTTGAAGAAACAAATATTTCTGAAGGCAGGGGCACAACCAAGCCTTTTGAAATGATAGGCGCACCCTGGCTTGAAAGTAAATCGGTTATTGAAAAAGTCGGTAAGCAGGAAGGCGTTATTCTTCGCGAATGTTCATTCACACCAACTTTTTCAGATTATGAAAATGTTTTCTGCCACGGAATTCAGATTCATATTACAGACCGTAATTCTTTCTCTCCGTTTGATTCAGGAATAAGGCTACTGGATGCTATAAGAAAAACTCATAAAGAATTTGAAATTACACCTGATATAACAAAACTTCTCGGTACAGATGACATCTTCAGACCTGATTTTAATGTTGATACATTTATAGCGCGTGAAAAAGAAAAATGTGCCGAATGGCAGGAAATTTCAAAAAAATGGTATCTTTATTAATAATAACAAAACCCTTATGAACCTTTTAAAATTCATAAGGGTTTTTACTTTTATAAGTGTTTATTATTTAACTGAACTTATCAATTCATCCATAGCATCAAGAATTGTTCCTGCTGCCTGCGGACCGAGTGAATTTGTTTCTTCATAGTGATTTCTGCCTGATTCATCAACAGTAGTGTTGAAATAAGGAAGCCACTCGTGAAGATAAAAATCATTTTCAGGGATTATATATCCCAATTCATCATTGCAAAGTCCGAGAACAAAATTATGTTCACACTGTGACATTTCTGAAAGTGATTTGTAAGTTGCTTCTGTTTTGGTGGCTGATTCTTCAGCAGTAAAGAAGTTACCGCTTTCAAGCTCGGGAGAAAGTTCACCCGGAATCATATAAATACCAATTTGCTTGTTACCGAGTTCCATATATGAAACTTCTGATATAATTGAAATATTTTTGTTTTCATCCCTTGCGATATCATTGTTGAGTACACCGAGAATACGTACAAGCATCAATGCAATGTTATCACATTTTATTTCTATTGCCTGAGTTTTAATATTCACGGCAGGGGAGATAGCGGTTTCGTTATTTATGCTCATAACGACCTCGCCCACGTCCTTGCCGAATTCCTTCACGTATTCAAGACCGAGTTCAAAGTTTCGCAGAACATCATCAAGCTTTTCGCAGGTAATAAGGCCTCCGATAGCTCCGTTTATGAAAACAACGTTTGCGCCACCTGTCTGTGTGGCAATTTCTTTTTCCATGTATGCAGGGAAATCTGCACTGACAACGGTTGTTCTTGCTCCGAGGCATTCAGCGTGGCAGGCAAGATTAACTATAAATGTATCATCACTGCCGTCTGAGGGGTCAAATCGGATTCTTGTCAGTGTTGCATCGTAGTCATCAGGTGTTCTCGTATCTATTAAAAGACCTTCAGTTTCTGCTGTGCCGAAGTAAAGATTACCGTCTTTTCTCGCGTTATAAGCAGAAATAATTGCGTTTGCCGTTTTCTTTTTGAGAGAATTCATAAACTCCTGATTTTTACCGTCAGAGAGGAAATTCTTGCCCCAGAGTCCTTGTGTATCAATAGCAGAATGTGTATGAGTTGAACAGATGTTGATTGACTTGATATCAGGTATTTTACCGCTTTCAATAACAATTTTTCTGATATCGTTAATGTCTTTTCTGCTGAGCCCTACACAGTCAATTGCACAGATAATAACTCCGCCTCTGCCTGTGTTATCATCAAGATATACTGCTTTAGCATGCATATCGTCAAGAACAGACTTTGCAGGATTATTGGGGTTATATCCTGCAATATAGTATGTTCCTTCTGTTATATCATCGGGAGTGAGAACTTCTTTTGCAAAGCCCACAGTCCATTTTTCGCCGTTATAGGAAAAACTTTCATCGCCCTTAAGCATAAATTCTGATGTTTCTTCAATTGTTGTATATGTAGAAGCGGGAACAAAGAAGATTATCAAAGAAAGTAAGCCTGAAATTATTCCTCTGACCATTTGCGGAAGTTTAAGAAAACGAAGTATCGCCATTTTCAATTACCCCCATTTGCTGAGAAGTTCAAAGAATGCTTCTGAGAAAGCAGTACCGCTTTTTGAGCCTGTTGAAACAGTTTCTTCATAGTGACCTTCTGCACCTGAAGAACTGTAATCGTTATCAGGAACTATATAACCTACAGCATCGTTGCAAAGACCGAAAACAAGCACTTCATCGTCTTCGTCAAAGCAGGTTGCAATGCCTTCGTAAGGATATTCTGTGCCTGTGAAAGCTTCTTCTGCAGAATAGAATCCGCCGTAGATAAGCTCGGGAAGAGCCTCACCGGGAGCTTCGATAACCTTGATGTTCTTGCCGATTTCA
>JAZRNJ010000079.1:0-2106 GCA_045648125.1 Acutalibacteraceae bacterium | reverse complement strand
TTTTTATAAACTAACATTCCCCCTGGACAATTCATTGGCTTAATTGCAAATGTTTTTTCACGCATTTCGTCATCAGGCTGTACCATATCGGGTATCATAACAGCTTTCATACCTGCAGAATATATAGCTCTTACACCGTTATAACTATCTTCGAGACCCATTGCATCAGCAGGGATAACACCAAGTTCACTACATGCTTTCAGATATATATCAGGTGCAGGTTTTCCGTTTTCTGTCATATCCCCTGTTATGATTACATCAAAATAATCATAAATACCACCTTTTTTAATATGACTCAATGCAGGAGCATAAGGTGTTGAAGTTGCTACAGCACGTTTGATGTTATTCTTTTTCAGATACTCAAGAAGTTCGATAAGTCCCGGTTTATGAGGAACACCTTCCTCTTCAAGGGTCTTACCTGTAACTTCCATTTCTCTTTTACGGAAATGGTCATAAGGAAAATCTTCACCCAAAACTTCAGCAAAGTATTTTCTTTTGAAGTTATCGTTTGTTCCGAAACAAGTAAAAATTAAGCCATCAAGTTTGGGGTATCCCAATTCAACCGACAAGGTCTTCCATGTTCTGATACCTATTTTTTCAGTATCAAACATAAGGCCGTCCATATCAAAAACAACTGCTTTAATCATTTTGATTCCTCTTACTGCACGTTTGCTTTTTCTTCAAGATATTCATCATAAGTCTGTTTCTTATCATAGAAACCATCTTCATCAATTCTGATGATTCTGTCTGCAACTGTCTGAACAAGCTGATGGTCGTGAGATGTAAACAGCAGTGCTCCTGTGAATTTTGCAAGACCATCGTTAAGAGCAGCAATTGATTCCAAGTCAAGATGGTTTGTGGGTTCGTCAAGAATAAGAACATTAGCACCTGACAGCATCATTTTGCAAAGCATACAGCGAACTCTTTCACCGCCTGAAAGAACACTTGCTTTCTTTGTTGCTTCTTCACCTGAGAACATCATTCTGCCGAGCCATCCTCTGACGTCTGTTTCAAAAACAAGGTCAGAATATCTTCTTATCCAGTCGAGGAGGTTATCTTCGCATCCGTCAAAATATTCAGAGTTATCACTGGGGAAATATGACTGTGATGTTGTAACACCCCATTTGAATGTACCCTCATCAGGTTCTAATTCACCCGCAAGAATTTTGAAAAGAGTTGTTTTCGCAACAGCATCTGTGCCGATGAAAGCAACTTTTTCGTTGGGTGTAATAACAAAACTTACGTTATCAAGAACTTTTCTGTCACCAACAGTTTTTGACAAATTAGAAACAGTAAGCACTTCGTTACCGATTTCGCGATCAGGTTTGAACGCAACATACGGGAAACGTCTTGATGAAACAGGAATTTCTTCAAGAACGAGATTTTCAAGAAGTTTTTTACGGCTTGTAGCCTGTTTAGACTTAGAAGCATTGGCACTGAAACGAGCAACAAACTCCTGCAATTCTTTCATTTTAGCTTCTGTTTTTTTGTTCTGTTCTCTCATCTGACGCTGTGCAAGCTGAGTATAATCATACCAGAAATCATAGTTGCCAACGTACATTGTGATTTTGCCGTAGTCAACGTCAACTGTATGAGTACAGATTTTATTAAGGAAGTGTCTGTCATGGCTGACAACAATTACAACACTTTCAAGTTCCATAAGGAAATCTTCAAGCCAACGGATTGCGTCAATATCAAGGTGGTTAGTAGGTTCGTCCATGAGAAGAATATCAGGATTACCAAAAAGTGCCTGAGCAAGAAGAACCTTAACTTTGATATCGTTATCAAGTTCACCCATTTTCATGTAGTGGTATTCATTTGTAACGCCGAGACCATTAAGAAGAATTTCAGCATTACTTTCAGCACTCCAACCGTCCATTTCAGCAAACTCTTCTTCAAGTTCACTGATTCTGATGCCGTCTTCTTCAGTGAAATCTTCTTTAGAATAAAGTTCTTCCTTTTCTTTTATTATTTGATATAATCTTGCATTGCCCATTATAACTGTATCGAGAACGGTGTAATTTTCATATGCAAAATGATCCTGTTTGAGTACGGATAATCTCACGGTATCAGGGATATAAACTTCTCCTTTGGTTGGTTGAAGTT
>JAZRNJ010000078.1:0-3161 GCA_045648125.1 Acutalibacteraceae bacterium | reverse complement strand
AAATACAACGCTGAAAAAGATGAGTATTACTACACATCAGGTGGCCACACAAGTGCAAACGTGCCTCTTTATATGAACAAGAATGATGCAGGTTTTGTAAATGGTTCAATTTACAGAAACAGCCACATTTCTGCTCAGGTAGGTCTTATCCTCGGTGCTGAAAAAGACAAGTATCCTTGTTCAAAATAATTAGTTTCAAATCAATAGCGGAATCGTAACCGGTTCCGCTTTTATTTTTCAGAAATGAGGTCTGATTATGGATTACAAAATGAATATTGCAGGTATCGACTGGTCTTTACCACTCTGCGAGGTTACTGAAGATTTGTACATCGGTGCTTTTATTCTTTTTGGTGCTGCACAGCTTACTGAAGCATGTGCACGTGACCTTCTCAAAAAAGCACCTGAATATGATTATGTTATTACTGCAGAAGCAAAAGGCATTCCCCTTGCACACGAAATGGCAAGACAGAATAATGACGAAACTTATTTCGTTGCAAGAAAATATCCGAAGCTCTACATGAGTGGTGTTTTCGACGTTGAAGTTAAATCAATCACAACTGATAAAGTTCAACATCTCTACCTTGACACAGTTGAAGCAGAAATGATGAAAGGAAAGAAAATTCTTATTGTTGACGATGTTATTTCAACAGGAGAATCTCTTTGGGCAATTGAACAGTTGGTAAACAAAGCAGGTGGAGAAATCGTCGGCAGAATGGCAGTTCTCGCAGAAGGTGCAGCAGCTGAAAGAGATGATATCATTTTCCTTGAAAAACTCCCTCTTTTCAATCCTGACGGAACAATTAAATATTAATTTATAAAAAACGGCTGTCATAACGCCGAGCGTTGATAAGGAAGTATTTCTTTAAAATGTGAACTTACAGCACAACAATGTGTTAAAAACCACCGATACGCGACAGCGTTATCGGTGGTTTTCTTTAGATAACTGACTCTATACTACCCTTTACAAAACAAATAAACTATCACGTAAAAATACATGAAAGAAGGCAAATAAAATGATTTTTGAAAATATGGACAGAATTATTTTTGCAGGTGACTCTGTTACCGATATGGGAAGTGAACAACCTGTCGGTGAAGGTCTTTTTGATAACGTTGGCAGAAGTTATGTAAGAGTTATTGAAAACATGCTTTCCGTTTATTACCCTGAAATTAAAGTAAGAGTTACAAACTCAGGCACTTCAGGTAACACAAGCCGTGATTTACTCGCTCGTTTTGACAGAGATGTTGTGTCTTTAAATCCAGATTGGGTTTCAATCTGCATCGGCATCAACGATGTGTGGAGACAGTTTGACTGCCCCGCTATGACAAACACTCACGTTTATCCTGACGAATACAGAGAAAACATGGCAAAGATGATTTTGTCCGTCAAAGATAAGGTTAAAGGCGTTTTCATTCTCACACCCTACATAATGGAGCCTCTCAAAGAAGACATGATGAGAAAGAGAATGGATGAATACGTGGAAATATGCCGTGAACTTGCAGAAAAATATGATTGCATTTTTGTTGATTTCCAGAAAATGTATGAAGATTATTGCAAGGTACGTCATTCATCTTACATTGCATGGGACAGAATCCACCCCAATCAGGTTGGTGCAACTCTCATGGCAAGAGAATTTTTAAAGCATTGTGAGTTTGATTATAACAAATAAAAATGAATTTTTTAACAAAAATCGCCTACACTATAAAAAAAGAAAGTGAGGCGATTTTTTATGTTTAAACACGAAAAAATGTTATTTCATCCCGTTGGTGTAGAAAAGGCAAACCCTCAGTATGCGGCACTTCTGCAGGAGCAATTGGGTGGCGGCAATGGTGAACTTAAAGCCGCAATGCAGTATATGTCACAGAGTTTCAGAATCAAAGACCCTGAAATAAAAGATTTATTTCTCGACATTGCTGCT
Source organism: Acutalibacteraceae bacterium (assembly GCA_045648125.1). GTDB lineage: Bacteria > Bacillota > Clostridia > Oscillospirales > Acutalibacteraceae > SIG575. The sequence continues at coordinate 1,245 of JAZRNJ010000078.1, read as the reverse complement.
GAAGAATTAGGTCACATGGAAATGGTGGCACAGACAATTAACCTTTTAAACGGTCACGATGTTGACGCAGAAAGTGTTCCCTCAGGGGAAATTCAGTCACATGTTATTCTCGGTCTTAATCCCGGACTCATAAATGCGTCAGGTTATTCATGGACAGGAGATTATGTGACAGTTACAGGCGACCTTTGTGCCGATTTGCTTTCAAATATTGCATCGGAACAACGTGCAAAGGTAGTTTACGAATATCTTTACAGACAGATTAATGACAAAAAAGTAAGAGAAACAATTGATTTCCTTTTAAATCGTGAGGAAGCTCACAACGCTATGTTCAGAGAGGCTTTCAACAAAGTTCAGGACACGGGCTCAAACCGTGATTTCGGCACGACAAAGGCAGCCAAAATGTATTTCAGCATGTCTGAACCATCACCGACGAACACATCATTCCCTCAAAAAGAAGTTAATCCCCCATCATTTTCGTAAAAAGGATTGTCATATATAAAACAATCCCTCAGTCAGTACTAACGACTGACAGCTCCCTTTACACAAGGGAGCCTTTTTTGTTGCCATAAGTTTATTTTAATTTCGCACTCTTCATAAAAAAAACTCCCTACCGAGGTAGGGAGTTTTAGTTTTATGCATTGTAACCGATTTCGATTGCACCGAGGTTGATGTCGAGCATATCCTGGTGTCTTGCTGAAACAACGTGTGAAAGTGCTTCTCACATGTTATCGTAAGCGATAACGTCGCATTCTTTCATAAGCTTACCTGCAATAATCATGTTTGCAAGTTTGGGAGTGTTGTTCTTGTTTGCAAGTTCAGTTGCAGGAACATAGAAAACTTCAACATCGTCTCTCTCAACTTTTCTGCCGATAAGAGAACTGTCAAGGATAATCTTGCCACCTTTTTTAACTGTGCCTTCGTACTTATCAAGTGAGGGAAGGTTCATTGCAACAAGGATATCAGGTTCGCTGATGATGGGTGAACCGATGGGGTCATCACTGATGATAACACTACAGTTTGCTGTACCACCACGCATTTCGGGACCGTATGAGGGAAGCCAGCTTACCTGCTTACCTTCGTCAAGTCCTTTGTATGCTAAGAATTTACCTGCGAACAGAACGCCCTGTCCACCGAATCCTGCAAAGAGGATGCTACATGATTTACTCATTTTGTTTCCTCCTCTGCATAGATATCTTTATATACACCTAAAGGATAGTAAGGCATCATGTTTTCTTCAAGCCATGT
>JAZRNJ010000077.1:0-3806 GCA_045648125.1 Acutalibacteraceae bacterium | reverse complement strand
TCCTACGTTGTTGCCGCAAATAATGCACCTGATGTAAACGGAATGTATCTTGAGGATAAGGAAAACGGATTTTCATTCAGAAATTATAAAAATTATCTTCTTATTGGCGGTGGCGATCACAGAACAGGAAAAAATGGTGGTGGATATAAAGTCATCGAAAATTTTTGCAAAGATAATTTTCCTCAGGCTGAAATCGGTTATCGTTTTGCTACGCAGGACTGCATAAGTCTTGATTCAATTCCTTATATCGGAAAATATTCAAAACACTCAGATGATATCTACGTGGCTACGGGTTTCAATAAATGGGGAATGACTTCTTCAATGGTTGCGTCACAAATTTTAAGCGATATGATAACAAACAAAGAAAACATTTACGCTGACGTTTTTTCTTCAACACGTTCAATTTTTCACCCTCAACTTATATCAAATATTTTTCATTCTGTTACAGGAATTCTTACCCCAACTGTCCCCAGATGTCCCCATCTTGGTTGCGCACTCAGATACAATAAAGAGGAACATTCATGGGATTGTCCCTGCCACGGTTCAAGATTTTCAGAAGATGGTGAACTTATAGATAATCCTGCCACAAAAGATTTCAGAAAAAAATAAAATAGCGTTGTGATAACAAAAACACAACGCCTTTTCATTCATTTTCTTTCCGTCCATATATCTTTCTGAATCAGAAATCCTTTCATCATCAAAAGCAAGAACGCAATTATTACAGCATACACTTCTCTTGTCAACGCAAGAAATAGCACGGTGATAATATTAACTGTTATTGATGCTACACTCAGAATTCTGCCCATTTTTTCAGTCTTTGTTTTTGTCAGTATTATTTTTATAATTCCCATAATAAAAAGTAAAACAAACAACACCCAGTAAATACTCAGATTAAAATGTGAAGTCTCAGAATAATAAAACAGATTTACAGAGTAAATAAATCCGTCTTTTGTATCGGGATAAAGAGGCAATACAACAAGCAAAAGCCAAAACAAATCCACCATTCCCAACAAAGAATTGCACAGGTTTCTCATATTGGATTTATTCTCTTTTTCGGCAATTGAAAGAAGTTTATCTCCCGACAACATATCGTCAATTGAAACCGAAAAAAACTCTGATATATCTTTCAATGAGTCTATGGACGGATACCCCCTGCCTGACTCCCATTTTGAAACGGCAGTCCTTGACACAAACAGAACCTCTGCCAATTCCTCCTGTGTCAGTCCTTTATTTTTTCTCAGGACCTTGAGTTTTTCATTGAATTCCATAAACTTATTCCTCACTATTTTTATCGCTGATTAAGACAACGAATTTATAACTATAAAACAAACCTGCACTAAGAATAATTGAGGCTACAATATCTGTCAACCAATGAACACCTGAAAAAAGTCTTCCTGTTATCATAAGAGCTGAAAATAAAAGGGTTACAGATTTTATAACTTTTTTCACCCTGTCATTTTCAAATCTTCTCTCCGACTGAAAAACTACCGTAGGCATAACACTTAAAACAAGCAAAGTTGTTGAAGAGGGGTAAGAAGCTTCCATAAAACCGTTAATCAGAATCGGTCTGTAATTGACGGGTACCATTTCAAAAGCAAGATAACATGCTATTACTATAACATAATATATACCTAAAAAAATAATATCCCTATCGACTTTTAAAAAACTTTTTCGTTTTATCAACTGAACAAAACCGACAAAACCAAAAATCATGCATACAACCACAGGCACAAGACCAAGCCAATCTGTAATATTATAAAGAATCATATCAACACCCGTTAATTTGTGGAACCAACTGTTTAAAGCAGCAAAACCAACTGCAGTTTCATTAACGCCTATATTTCTCACATCAATCGTCTGAACAAGAATTGTCCACAAAACAAAAACAATAATCAATCCAGGTCCCCGAAACAATAATTTTATTCCTCGTTTTTTCATAACTTCATATCCTTTCTTTTTATTCAACAGTATCAGAAAAAACACAAAAAGTAAAGATACCCGCACGATACTTTTCGTATCATACAAAAAGGGTAGTCTCTTAACACCTTTTCACTTGACTAAATGGTCAATTTTTGCTATAATCATTTAAGTGTATTTAAACATAATTCAAAAAATGTATTATTATTTTTTCGGATGGATGTGTAATATGAACAAGAAAAAGGCTCTGTTGATAACTAACCCTTGCTCCGGCATTGACCGCAAACGAATCAGCGCAGAAGAAATAATGGAAAAACTTTCATCTGCTGATTTTGATTTTACAGTTGAAGCAACAAAAGGTCCTAATGACGCTACTGAAATAGTAAAAGAAAAAGGGTCTGACCACGATATTGTTATTTGTTGCGGTGGTGACGGAACACTTAACGAAACAATAAACGGTGTTCTAAACATTGATAAAAGAATACCGGTAGGTTACATACCGTCCGGCTCAACAAATGATCTGGCAGCCACACTCGGTATTGCTGATGGTATTGATTCTGCAACAAAAATGATTCTGAACAACAAGACAAACACATACGATGTGGGCTTGTTCGGAGACAGATACTTCAATTATATCGCTTCTTTTGGTGTAGCCTCTGACCTCCCTTATATCACTCCTCAATCATGGAAAAACAAGTTCGGTCATAATGCGTATGTATATTACGGAGTAGGAATACGTCTGTTTCCCATGTTGGCAGGTTTTAAACCCACACGTATGAAAATAGAATATGACGGTGGCGTTATTGAAGATGATTTCTATTTCGGTGCCGTTTCCAACACTACATCTGTTGCAGGTGTTTTCCAATACGATAACATCAAGCTTAACGACGGTTATTTTGAACTTCTATTGGTAAGAGGTCTTAAAACCAACCTTGATGCCATCGGAATTTTGCTTAAAATAATCAACAAAGATTACAGTGGTAAAAATATTATCTTCACAAAAACAAAGCATGTTAAAATTACCTGTGACCAAAAAGTTCCGTGGACACTTGACGGTGAATTCGGTGGAGAACATAGTGATATAGAAATAAGCATTCAGGGTGATGCTTATGATATATACTCAGATAACAGTAACTTATTTGCAGAAAAAGAAGACTCTGCCTTTGCAGAGTAAACATCTTAATAAGCTAAATAAAAAGCAGGAAATTTCACTTTCCTGCTTTTGTCATATATAAAGAAAACCCGAACTTTCCGTAAAAGCGAAAAGTTCGGGTTTAATATGTGATTATTGATTTACAAAAGAAAAATTATGCTTTGTTAGCTGAACCGAAGAGTTCGATTTTTTCTTTTACACAAGCCTTGATTGCTTCTGCGCCGGGAGCAAGAAGTTTTCTGGGGTCAAAGCCTTTACCCTGAAGGTCTTTGCCTTCTTCGATATACTTTCTTGTTGCTTCCTGGAATGCGAGCTGACATTCTGTGTTAACGTTGATTTTAGAAACGCCGAGAGAAATAGCTTTCTTAATCATATCAGCAGGAATACCTGTACCACCGTGAAGAACGAGAGGCATAGCACCTGTTTTTTCCTGAACTGCTGCAAGAGTTTCAAATGAAAGACCTGCCCAATTTTCGGGATATTTACCGTGGATGTTACCGATACCTGCTGCAAGCATTGTAACGCCAAGGTCTGCAATCATTTTGCATTCGTCGGGATCAGCACATTCACCTGCACCAACAACGCCGTCTTCCTCACCACCGATTGAACCAACTTCAGCTTCGATTGAAAGACCTTTTTCTTCGCAGATTGCAACTAATTCTTTTGTCTTTGCAATGTTTTCGTCGATGGGATAGTGAGAACCGTCGAACATGATTGAGCTGAAACCTGCTTCGAT